>CAMZKY010000124.1 GCA_947311455.1 uncultured Marinosulfonomonas sp.
ACCAATCATCCTGAATGTTATCTGATCGTGCTGTTGATTGATGAGCGCCCGGAAGAAGTTACCGATATGCAGCGCTCTGTGCGCGGCGAAGTTGTTTCGTCAACATTCGATGAGCCAGCCACGCGCCACGTTGCTGTGTGTGAGATGGTAATTGAAAAGGCTAAGCGCCTTGTTGAACATAAACGCGATGTTGTGATCCTGCTGGATTCAATCACCCGCCTAGGACGCGCCTACAACACCGTTGTGCCGTCTTCAGGTAAGGTACTGACCGGTGGTGTAGATGCGAACGCCCTACAGCGCCCTAAACGCTTCTTTGGGGCCGCGCGGAACATCGAAGAGGGTGGCTCGCTCACAATCATCTCGACAGCGTTGATTGATACCGGAAGCCGTATGGATGAAGTGATCTTTGAGGAATTCAAAGGCACTGGTAACTCGGAAATTGTGCTGGATCGCAAAGTCGCTGATAAACGCACATTCCCTGCCATGGATATTCTGAAATCAGGCACACGCAAAGAGGAATTGCTGGTTAATAAAATTGATCTGCAAAAAACCTATGTATTGCGCCGTATTCTTAATCCGATGGGCACCACGGATGCGATTGAATTCCTGCTATCCAAGCTGAAGCAAACAAAATCAAATGCCGATTTCTTTGATTCAATGAATACCTAACTATCGTTTTATAACAATGGGTTAGATTGTAATGAGCACTATTTATGCCTTGGCAACTGCCCGCGGAAAATCGGGTGTGGCTGTGATACGCGTGTCAGGGCCTGATGCGTTTTGTGAGCTGTCAAAAATCGTTGGCGCACTACCAAAACCGCGTTCTTCGGCTTTGCGCAAGGTTCGTAATGCATGTGGAGAACTTATTGATTTTGCGCTTGTATTAACCTTTGAAAAGGGTGCCAGCTTTACCGGCGAAGATGTTGTTGAACTGCATTTGCATGGGGGCGTAGCAACCATCAATGCGATGTTGGGCGTGTTGTCCGAAAATAAAAACCTTACACTTGCACAACCCGGGGAATTTACCCGACGGGCACTTGAAAACGGGTGCCTTGATTTATCGCAAGTGGAAGGGCTCAGTGACCTTATCGAAGCGGAAACCGAGGCGCAGCGTAAGCAGGCAATCAAGGTGTTTTCTGGTGGGCTGGGCGATAAGGCAAATGTGTGGCGCAAGAAATTGATCCGTGCGATGGCTCTTGTGGAGGCGACAATAGATTTTGCCGACGAAGATGTGCCCGTAGATGTAACGCCAGAAGTAACCGAATTAATCAACAGCGTCCTTCCTGAATTACAATCCGAATTATCCGGAGCAAAAGCCGCCGAACGGATACGAGATGGTTTTGAGGTTGCGATTATCGGGGAACCTAATGTCGGGAAATCAACGCTTTTGAATTGCCTCGCCGGGCGAGACGCGGCTATCACCTCCGAAATCGCAGGAACAACGCGCGATATTATCGAGGTACGAATGGATTTATCCGGTATTCCCGTGACATTTTTAGATACTGCCGGGCTGCGCGCAACGGATGACACAGTAGAATCTCTTGGTGTAGAACGCGCCGTGTCGCGTGCCAAGAATGCTGATTTAAGGGTTTTTCTATATATAGGTGAACAGAACTTTACCCATATTAGCCCACGTGATGATGATATTGTGCTTCATGCAAAGGCCGATATTTTTCCAAATGTAGTGGACGGGATTTCAGGCGAATCGCAAAAAGGTGTATCAAGTTTAGTTCAAACGATCACTGATACCTTAGAAACACGCGTTGCTGGTGCATCGTCGCTAATTCGAGCAAGGCATCAGGAAGCCCTTGAAACAGCTATTCTAATGCTCAACACAGCCCTTGAGCACCTTTGCGCGCTAGACGACAAAAGCGAAATTGTATCAGAATATCTTAGGATTGCGGTGAGGGCGCTTGATAGCCTTGTTGGGCGCGTTGATGTTGAGCATATACTAGATGAAATATTTTCAAGCTTTTGCTTGGGTAAATAAGGGTTGTTTCACGTGAAACATTTTGATGTCATTGTTGTTGGCGGCGGGCATGCCGGAACTGAAGCCGCTCATGCGGCGGCCCGGATGGGAGCATCGACCGCTTTGATTACACTACGCGGCCAAGATATTGGTGTGATGTCCTGTAATCCCGCGATTGGAGGCCTAGGAAAAGGGCATCTGGTGCGTGAAATTGATGCGATGGATGGCGTTATGGGCCGTGTTGCGGATCAGGCAGGCATCCAATTTCGATTACTGAATCGTCGAAAAGGCCCGGCAGTGCAGGGGCCACGGGCGCAGGCTGATAGAAACCTTTACAAAAAGGCCATGCAGCTAGAAATCAGTTCGCAGGAAAACTTGCATCTAGTGATTGGCGAGGCTGTTGATCTTATTCTTGAATGCAATGCTGTGCAGGGGGTTAAACTTGCGGATGGCTCTGAAATTCGGTCTAAGGCGGTAATTCTGACGGCGGGCACCTTTTTACGCGGCGTTATTCACATAGGGGAAGAAAAGCGTTCCGGGGGGCGTATGGGCGATAACCCGTCTATTCAGCTGGCAGAGACACTGGATCGGTTTGATTTTTCCCTGCAACGGCTAAAAACCGGTACGCCGCCACGGCTTGATGGGAACACAATCGATTGGAGAAATCTTGAATCCCAGCCCGGCGATGAAGAGCCCACCATGTTTTCTTTCTTGAACACGAAGCCCTTCGCAAAACAGGTTTCCTGCGGAATTACCCACACAAATGAGCAAACGCACGACATCATTCGTCAAAACCTGAACAAATCTGCGATGTATGGCGGGCGTATTGACGGCATCGGTCCTCGGTATTGTCCCTCAATTGAAGATAAAGTGGTTAGGTTTTCCGATAAAACGTCGCACCAGATATTTCTAGAGCCGGAAGGCCTGGATGTTTCGACAATTTACCCCAACGGAATTTCGACGTCACTGCCAGCCGATGTTCAAGCTGATTATGTTAGATCAATTCGTGGGCTGGAAAACGCGGTTATTACGCAACTAGGATATGCAATCGAATACGATTACATAGATCCGCGCGCACTTTCAGCAAGCCTAGAGACTGTACTCGTCGCCAATTTATATTTCGCTGGCCAGATAAACGGAACAACAGGGTATGAAGAGGCCGCCGCGCAGGGGCTGGTTGCCGGGTTGAATGCGGCTCTAAAAACTAAAAACAGGGAGCAAATTCATTTTAGCCGCGCAGAATCATACATAGGCGTAATGATCGACGATCTGATAACTAAAGGTGTATCAGAGCCGTATCGAATGTTTACATCCCGTGCTGAATACCGCCTTTCGTTGCGCGCTGATAATGCGGACCAGCGCCTGACCGAATTTGGCTACAATATTGGCTGTGTCTCTAATACGCGAAAATCAAGCTTTTACCGTAAGATGCACGACATAGATGAGGTTAGCAAACGGCTGGCTTCGCTGTCTCTAAGCCCCAATGAGATTGGAGGCTTTGGAATTAAAGTTAACCATGATGGAAAGCGAAGAAACGGTTTTGAACTATTAGCGCTTCCAGACGTGTCATTCGGCTCTCTTGAACAGATTGTCCCTGAATTGACCGACGTGTCCAAAGAAACCAAAGATCAAATCGCGCGCGATAGCCTTTATTCAAATTACTTGGGGCGACAAGCAAAAGATGTGCAAGCGCTGAAAAGAGATGAGGCGCATCAGATACCAAAGGACTTTAATTTCGCGCCTATAGTTGGGCTTTCTAACGAATTGAAATCTAAGTTAAACCAGATTCGTCCAGAAACCCTGGGTCAGGCGGGGCGCATTGACGGGATGACACCCGCCGCGATGACGTTGATTCTTGCAAGCTTAAAGAAGATCACAGCTTCGGGAGGATCGAATGATTGATCGACAACAGAAATTTTTGCAAGCAAGCAATGTTTCACGTGAAACATTAGAGAGACTGGAAGTGTATGAACGCCTTCTTAAAAAGTGGAATCCCGTGATAAACTTGGTATCCAAAGCCACGTTGGATGATATTTGGGGCCGGCACTTTCTTGATTCTGCGCAGCTTTTCCCACTTTTCCCAACAAACTCAGCCCATTGGGTTGATATCGGGAG
Source organism: uncultured Marinosulfonomonas sp. (assembly GCA_947311455.1). Taxonomy (GTDB): domain Bacteria; phylum Pseudomonadota; class Alphaproteobacteria; order Rhodobacterales; family Rhodobacteraceae; genus Profundibacter. Next base: position 4,085 of record CAMZKY010000124.1, read on the forward strand.
TGGTGGCGGCTTTCCGGGGATTGTATTGGCAATTCAGGCGGAGGAACTGGATTCAAATCCGCAAATGACGTTGATTGAGAGCGATCAACGAAAGGCCGCATTTTTGCTTACTGTTATCCGCGAGCTAAACCTTTCTGCCAAAGTGATTGTTGAGCGGGTTGAAAAAGCAGAGGCGCAAACCGCGGATGTTCTGTCTGCGCGTGCGCTTGCGCCTTTGGATAAGCTTTTGGCATTCGCCGAACGCCACCTTCTTCCCTCCGGCACGGCAATTTTCCCAAAAGGCGTAACCTATAAACAAGAGATAGAACACGCTAGAGAACATTGGCGTTTTGACGTAAAAGAACATAAAAGTGCAACCAGTGAGAATAGTGTGATTCTAGAAATTGGAGCGATCGAACGTGTCTAACCCAATACGGCCAAAAGGCCCGAAAATAATAGCTGTCGCAAACCAAAAGGGCGGGGTGGGCAAAACCACAACATCGATCAATTTAAGCGCATCTTTAGCCGAGGCAGGGTTGAAAATTCTGCTTATCGATCTTGATCCGCAAGGGAATGCTTCGACCGGGTTGGGAATTTACCAAGACCGTCGCGAATATACCGCCTATGATCTGTTGATTGGCGATGCGCTGTTGGACGACATCATTCTTGATACCGACGTAGAGGGCGTGTCGATTGTGCCGGCCACCGTTGATCTTAGTTCAGCTGACATTGAGCTTATTTCAAATGAAAAACGCAGCTTTCTATTGTTTGATGCCCTTCATCAGGCGGCGATGGATAAATACGAGTTTGATTATGTGCTGATAGATTGCCCGCCTTCGCTAAACCTTTTAACAGTAAATGCTATGGTTTCTGCCCACTCTGTTTTGGTGCCTCTCCAAAGTGAATTTTACGCACTTGAAGGGCTGTCCCAGCTTATGTTGACAGTTCGTGAGGTGCGCCAGACTGCCAACAAAAAACTTCGGATTGAGGGGGTTCTTCTCACAATGTATGATAGCCGCAACAAACTATCACAACATGTTGAGGCTGATGCGCGCGAGAATATGGGGGATTTGGTGTTTAAAACCGTAATTCCGCGAAATGTACGGGTAAGTGAGGCGCCGTCATACGCTATGCCAGTTACGGAATTTGACCCACTTTCTAAAGGCAGTAAAGCATACCGAATGCTGGCCGAAGAATTGATTGCAAGAAATGCCTAAAGGAATAATGACATGAAGAAACCAGAACGACGAGGCCTTGGGCGCGGACTGTCCGCTTTGATGTCGGATGTGAATGCGGATACAGAAGAACCCAACACAGGGAAACCAGCAGATAGAAGTGTTCCGGTTGAGCGTATTCACCCGAACCCCGACCAGCCACGCCGCGCCTTTGATAAAGATGCACTGAATGATTTGGCTGCATCAATTCGCGAAAAAGGGATTATTCAGCCACTTATTGTTCGCGCGCATCCGAAATTGGGTGGAGAATTTGAAATTGTTGCAGGCGAGCGCCGCTGGCGCGCGTCGCAGATGGCGCAATTGCACGAGCTTCCTGTAATTGTTCGGGACTATTCGGATACAGAAGTTCTTGAAATCGCGATCATTGAAAATATTCAACGCGCCGATTTGAATCCTATCGATGAGGCTGCTGGATATGAGCAGCTGATGAACAGCTTTGGGCATACCCAGGAAAAACTGGCGGAAGTTCTGGGAAAAAGCCGTAGTTATATTGCCAATTTGATGCGCCTTTTGCAGTTGCCGCAGGATGTTCAGCAATATCTCAGTAAGGGTGAAATGACGATTGGCCACGCGCGTGCATTGATAACCAGCGAAAATCCGTCCGAATTGGCCAAGATTGTTGTGAGTAAACGCCTTTCGGTTCGGGAAACCGAAAAATTGGCGAAAAATCCACCGGGATCGAAGCCTGCAACAGCCAAGCCAGCACAGGTGAAAGATGCCGACACCAAAGCACTGGAAGGGGATCTTTCTGCGAATCTGAAAATGAAGGTTTCGATTGATCATAAGGCGCAAACTGGTGCTGGAAAGCTTACGATCAAATATGCGTCGCTTGAGCAGTTGGATGATATTTGCCGAATTCTTTCGAAGGCTGATGTAAGCTAATCTAACAAAAGCTCCCGCAGAATAGCGTTCAGGATAGGGCGGCCTGTGGGGGATACAATCAGGTAGCCTGATCTGGTACTAACCAAATCTAACTCTGTTAAGTGATTGATTTTAGTCATAAAATCATCTCTTAACAGATGATCAGGAAAGCGGCTTAGGTCAATTCCTGTTTGTTTACGAAGCCCCATCATTATGTATTCATTTGCCTGATCCTTAGGGCTTAAGCGTTCCCTAAGATTTTCGCCGGAACCAGAATTTTGAACCAGATTTAGCCATTCGTTGGGCATCAAAGGTGTTTCGGTCGCATATCGCTGACTGTTTATCGTAATGCGCCCATGCGCGCCGGGGCCGATGCCAACATAATCGCCCGCGTCCCAATAGACCAAATTGTGAATCGATTCCTGACCCCGCTTCGCGTGGTTGGAAATTTCATAGGCGGAAAACCCTGCAGATTCACAAATATCTTGGGTAAGTTCATACATATCAGCGGATATGTCTTCGTTAGGTAGACCGGGAAGTTTGCCATTTCTATGGCGTGCACCGAAGGCAGTGTTGGGTTCGATCGTTAGTTGATATAAAGATAGATGAGAGGATTGTAGGGAAATTGCCTCTTTTAGTTCTTTTTCCCAATCTTTCAGTGTCTGATTTTGGCGGGCGTAGATTAGATCGAAACTCATGCGAGGGAAGATATCTTGGGCAAGGTCAATTGCGTTTCGTGCTTCTTTTACTGAATGTAGGCGGCCCAGTTTTTGTAAATCGGGGTTATTTAGTGCCTGAACGCCGATTGACACACGATTTACGCCCGCATCACGAAATCCATGAAAGCGGGCGGCTTCGACTGACGTTGGATTTGCCTCTAGAGTGATTTCGATGGTGTTGGAAAAATTCCAAACCTGCGCGGCCTTTTCGATGATCTTTGCAATCAGATCAGGATTCATCAGGCTGGGGGTGCCGCCACCAAAAAAAATTGATTTTAGTTTTCTTGGGCCAAGTTCGTGACCAACTCTTTCTATTTCACGGCAGTAGGCCTCTGCCCATCTAGATTGATCAATGCTGTTCGAAACATGCGAATTGAAATCACAATAGGGGCATTTGGATTGGCAGAAAGGCCAGTGAAAATACAAGCCAAATCCGGCTGATTGCCAGACTTCAGGCAAAACAGCCACTGACCAGCTTGGCAAAGGCATCAGCGCGGTGGCTGATTTCTTTTTTCAAAACTGGGTCCATTTCACCAAAAGTTTCGGTTTTCCCCTTTGGCAGGAAAATTGGATCAAACCCGAACCCAAGTTTGCCGCGCATTGGCCAAACAATGCGCCCTTCGACGCGGCCCTCAAATATTTCATCGTGCCCATCCGGCCAAGCAAGGCAAAGAGTGCAGTTAAACGCGGCGGTTCTTGGTTCTGGCGCGTTCTTATCCTCAAGCAAATTCCAAACTTTGGTCATGGCCATTGGGAAATCACGTCCATTTTCTGTTTCTGCCCAATCGGCGGTATAAACACCGGGCGCACCGTCTAGTGCGTCAACGGTAATGCCGCTATCATCCGAAAGGGTGGGAAACCCGCTTTTCTGCGCGGCGTAATGGGCTTTGATCCGGGCGTTTCCGGTGAATGTGTCTTCGGTTTCTTCGGGTTCGTCGAAACCCAATTCACCTGCAGAAACCACATTTGTGCCAAAAGGCAACAACAGCTCTTTTATCTCGCGTAGTTTGCCCGCGTTATGGGTAGCTATAACAAGCGTTGATTCCGAAAATTTACGCATTTAGACAATCGCAGCCAATTGTGCAGCCACCAGTTCATCAACGCCTTTTTCAGCAAGATCAAGCATCTGGTTCATTTGATCGCGAGAAAAGGTTGAACCTTCGGCTGACATCTGGATTTCGATCA
>CAMZKY010000125.1 GCA_947311455.1 uncultured Marinosulfonomonas sp.
CCGCATCTGGAACAACGCGATCGCGTTGGTGATGGGGATCGGGGATGTAACCTTTCCGGGGCTGAGGGCAAGGATAGTTCCACGCAATGCGGGGGGGAGATTGCTAAGTGGCATCCAATTCATACGGCCACCGCGCCCGCGCGTCGGCGAAACCGAATATTGCCGTGCTTTGATTGAAAACGCGGAGATCGTGGTGATCTGAGACAGCTGAGCCGCGAGGCGTTGGCTTTGTGCTGATGCTTGTGGGGTGTTCGCAGGCAAAATAATTTCACTTAGCAAAACCCGAATACCGCCTCCTTTGGAGGATTGCATGATTGCGCGATCAACTTCGGCTTCGGTAACTTGGGCCCGTGGGCCAAATTTAGACCGCACCAACTCACGCCAAAGCAGGCCTGTTGAGACAAAATCACGGAAAGTTTCGCGCGAAACACCGCCTTGGGCAATGGCTTTTACAAATTGATCAGAAGTTAGATTTGCGCGTGCTGCAAATTCTTCCATTCCCTCTGTAATTTTTTCATCACTGACAGAAAGCCCAAAAGCTTTTGCGGCTTGTGCTTGAAGTTTTTGATCAATCAAAGCCTTTAGGGCCTCTTCTTTGGAATTGTTAGGCGCGCGTAACAGGGTCAGGAATTTTAGACGTTGATCCAACTCGTATTTTGTTACGATTTGTTCATTCACCTTGGCCGCAGGAGAAAAAAGATTCTCGGCAGATAAGGGCGACACAAAAAAAGTGATTGCGAAACAAACTGCGAATATGCGCGAGAGGATCATAACCTGAATATTCTTTCTATTTACTGGCAATTGTTAGCGCGTGCTCGTCCCGAGCCTGCTGTGCCAAAACCTGTGAGTGATACTGTTAAACCAAAGTCTGTTGTTGGCGTCAAACTTGTCGATGAAGTATAGCGCCGTGAAAGGGAAAGATCAATTTGAACGCATTCATTTCTGAACTCTAATCCAAATCCAACATATGCGGCACGCCCTGCGATGAAATCGTACCGACCATCTGTTTTTGCTGTCCAGTTCGATGTGACATTATAGGCGGCTGAATATGTCCATTCCGATGTGTCGATGAGGCGATTTTCGAAGGGTTCTGCCTCCATCCAGATGTAACTGGTGGCCAAGCCTAAATCATCCGAATGCCATGCAAGCCGTGTTTCATTTTTTGTGAATACAAAATTGTCATCAAATACAGATCGATTGCTAAGGGACAGATTGTTTTGAAATTTCAGGCTCACGGCGGTTAACCAATCGGATTTTCGACCCGTCAATCCTGTGCCGGGTTGATAGAGGGCAAAGTTATCGGCACGAAAGACCCGTCCAACCGTAACGCCAAGCGACCAGCCATCAGGATCATACCGTGTCCAGCGTAAGCCCACATTGGCGCGAAGGCCGCGATCATACTGATCAGCACCGGGGAAACGCGTTAATGAAAACAGATTGCCTTCATCAAATTCAACCAGACGGCTATCTTCATTCGGGATATTTTCTACGTTATTCGATGTCCAGATAACTTGCGCAACCGGCTCTATAACGTGGCTTACGCCGTGTGCTGTGTTTTTAACAAATGGCCAGCTTAGCTTTACAGATCCCGAAGGTGTAAACTGCCCTCCGGAGAATTCACCAGGCAGGCCCTGATGAATGGTATAAAAATCAACATTGGCGTTCAGGTTTGCTTCAACCAGCATTCCAATTGGCAAAACCCAGTCGCGCCGCCAATCGGCGCGCAAGCTGGCCCGCGCCAAATCGCGCCCATTATTCCCAAGCGCGTTTGAACGACGGTAATGGCTATGGGTATCAAGCGTCAGTGTTATATCACCCCCCGTAATTGCGGGCTGATAGCGGCGTTCGTAGGTCAGATTACCGACCAGCGTTGGCAGGGTGAAATTATTCTCGGTTGCGCGAAGGGAATTGTAATGGATCAATTCCGCCGAAAAGAATAGGTTTCGTTTGGTTTTATCAATCGAGATCGCACTATCGAGGCGGTCTTTTTCGGAAAATCCGTATTGGCTAAGATAGTCCGGATCGGTTGTGGCTTCGATATCGAAATTCAATGTGAAATCATTGGGGAGGTTGAACTTACCTTCGCCAAATAAATATCCGCGCGTATTTCCTGGCAACACGTCATCTTTTGAGAATGCCCAATTGAATTCTATGTTACCGGTGCGAAAAGCGCGACGAAACTGAAACTCAAGCGTTTTTGTTTTGGTGGCGATAAACGGGGCGAATGTAAGATCGGCATGATCGCCCAGCTTGATAAAATAAGGAATTTTCAGCCCAAATCCAAGCTTTGAATTGCTTTTGAATTGCGGGATTAAAAATCCGGTTGCCCGCGTTAATGTCGGGTCGGGCAGGCGTAACCGCGGAAGGTAAAACACCGGAACATCAAGCACCTTTAAGACCGCATCATCGAAATAAAGCTGGCGTTCCTGTTGATCATGTATGATCCGGCTGGCGCGAATTTGCCAAAGCGGTGTTGGGCTGCCAGCACAAACGCGGCAGCTGGACGCCACAGTCTTGTAAAGCTGTGTATATCGGCCATCGACACGATTGATTTCAGCGGCGGCAATTTGCAACTGTTGATCCAGAACCAGCTTGGCGCTGCGCAAAACCCCATTGCGCAAATCATCAGACAGCTCGGCGCTATCGGCTAGAATTATTGCGCCTGACGCCTCGGTTAAAGTGATCGGCCCGATGATCGATAACACACCTGCATTTTGGTCATAAGTGATTTTTGTGGCACTGATACGGGTCTCTGCGAACAGGACTTCGACATGCCCTTCGGCATTTAATGTGTTATCCCCTGAAACCCATACACGATCCGCAACAAGTGTTGCGAAAGTTTGTGCCGTGGCAATTGATATTGTGGCCATAAAAATGCAGACCATCAAAGCGATTTGCAAAACAAGCTGGCGTATTTTCATCAGCCGTCCTCCCAATGCAAAAGCAGCGCCAGCGCAATCATGATCGCTGATACAGGCGGAGCCCACGCGGCTAAAAGAACTGGAATTTGATTATTTTCGCCCAAAACCTGGGCAAAATTGCGAATGAAAAACAAGCTAAATCCCATCAAAACCGAAATCAAAACCACAAGGCCAGTGCCCCCCAAACGCGTGTGCCGCATCGTCAAGGCGGAGCCGAGCAAAACCATTGCAACCAACATAAGGGGCAGGGTAATTTCCATTTGAAACCAAACCCGATGTTGAAGCGCGGAAAATCCGGCGTGATCCAGTCGGGCTATAAACGCAGGAAGATCCCAAATCGGAATTGTGCTTGGCGTGCCAAAGCTATCACGGATTTGATCGCGGGTGAGTTGGCTTTCAATGCGCAATTCATCAAGGGTTTGCTTGGTGCGCTCTGGATTGGTGCTGCGTAAATCCCAAACTTTTGCATTATGTGCTACCCAGGCGCCAACCACCAGTTCAGCCGTGTCCGCTTCGATCCTTTGAACGGGGTCGCCATCGGGTGAAAAGCTGTAAAAGCTGACATGATTAAGCTGGGTTCCATCCAGATTTGACCCAAGGGCATTGATCACAGTTTGCCCCGAAGCACCGCCTTGACGCAGCCACAATCCCTCGGATGAAAAGGACAACGTACTGGCGCGCCCGTTCAGAAATTTACTTGCCTCCAGTTCATATTGTTTGATGGTTCCTGCGACGATCGGGTTTAAAATTGATACAGAAACCAAACCGATCAGCAGCGCAACAAGGATCGGGGCTGTCAGGCTTTTCAATCCAGAACGCCCCGCAGCCCGTGTAACCACCAACTCCGAACTGCGGGCAAGCCCCATGAACATCGCCAATGTGGCCAAGATGGTGATCAGAGGTAAAATCCGATAGGCCGAGGCCGGAACGCTTAGCAATGAAAGACGCATCACATCGGTAAACCCGATATCCGCACCATCAAATTTGCGCAGCTGCTCTATGGTATCCAGTAAAAACAGGATAATAAAAAAGATAATAAAGACTGCGGCGAAAAACTTCAGAAATTTGCGGGCAAAGTAAAAATACAGGGTCATGGTGTGGCCACCTGCGGTGTTGAACGCTTGTTAAAAAACGATGTTTTCGGGCGCGCGGCAAGCCAAAGTAAAACAGTGGTTAAACCGATGCCGAACACGACAGGAAAATACAGCACTGGCCATTGCCCCTCGTTTGCGCGTGCGATTCCCGCAACAGAATTATCCATGAGCTTGACAATAATCAGCAATGAAATCGCACCCAGAATTTGTTTCCACATGCCGGTTCGGCTAAAACTTCCCAGTAACAAAGTTGCAAATCCGATCAGGCTTGAAACAATCGCCATCAAGGGTTGGGATATCCTCAAGTGCGCTTCAAATTGCAAAACAGCTTTGGAAGCCCCTGTTAACGTTTGAGTGTCTTTCCCGCCGTTTAGCAATTCAATTGTCGACAGCTCAACAGCGCTGAGGCCAGAGCGCGATGATTTACGGATCAACGCTCCAATGTCGTAAGCAAAATCAGAAAATCGCGTGGTAAACAATCGCCCGGTTTCGGTGTTCAGGGTTTCGGCCATGCCGTCAAACATAACAAGCTTTGGCCCGCTTTCTTTGCGGATCAAAAGCGCGCGTTTTGATGTATAAGTGACAACGCGATTTTCATTGCGCGCATCCGACATGAAAATATCAAGCAGCTCTCCATGTGGGCTGAAATCACGAATATAAAAAGTGATTCCATCGGCAGGATGCAAGAATGCACCCTCGACAAGAAAACGCGAGGTGATGTTATCGGCAATTTCGGCGCTTCTATCGGCAAGGGCGCGGTTTGACAGCGGCACAAGAATATGGGTCAGGATTGACATTAAAATGGCCACGATAATACCGAAATATATAATCGGGCGCGCCAAACGAAAACTGCTTAATCCCATCGATTGAACGACGGTTAATTCGCTTTCGGAAGAAAGGCGATAAGTGGTGTAAACCGTTGCTGCAAAAGCAGAAATTGGCAAAACAAGCCGAATAACATTGGGCAGCGTCAAGGCTGTAAATTCCAGAAATACGGTGGCTGACTGGCCATCGGCAATCAGCTGATCAAACAACAAAGCCGCGCGGTTTACCCAGTAAACCAACACCAGAACCAAGGAAAAAAATCCAAAGAACACCATCAATAGCGACAGTATGTATCTGTCGAATCTGGTCACTCAATCGCCCCCAACGCGTTTTTTATTATTGCGCTTTATTAACCTAATTTTGCCGGTGAGGGAACTGCTATCTGGTCAATCACAATCTCACACGTTAGGCTTGGCGAAACATTGCCAAATTAGCGCCAAAGGAAACATGTATGACCACGCCACGCCAAATCCAGTTTGCCGAAATTGATCTGAATGCCATCGCCGATTTTGAGGGGCGCGTTGTGGCGTTTGTCGGGCTTGACGGGCAGCTTGATCTAAGTGCGCGTCGGGTTAATCGCCTGACCAAAAATATGTTAAAACGATTTGCTGCGTCTGAAACGTTTGAAAAAATGAAACCCGGCGAGGCGCATGATCTTTCTTATCCGGTGGGCCTTAAGGCGACGGCGGTGCAGGTGATTAAACTGAAACGCCGCGCCACCCAAGACGAGGCGCGCAAAGCCGGTGCAAGCATTGCCAAGGCCTCGCAAGGGGCGGCGCTGTTGGTTTTGGCGGGCACAATCGTCAAAGCCGCGGAGGTTTCTTTGGGTCTGGCGTTGCGCTGTTATGATTTTAGCGATCACAGATCATCAGAAAATCAGCAACTGGGCGCGGTTACGATTATGGTGTCAAAACCGGAAGAGATCGCCGCACAATCCGGCCCTATGGCTGCCCTGACCGAAGGCGTGTTTTTCACCCGTGATCTGGTGAATGAGCCTGCTAATATCCTGACAACCGACGATTTCGCAGCGCGTCTGGCGGCGATGCAGGAAATCGGTTTGGATGTTGAAATCCTTGAGGAAGACGAGCTTGAAAAACTTGGCATGGGCAGCTTGCTGTGCGTGGGGCAAGGATCGCGCAGCCCATCAAAAGTTGTTGTAATGCAATGGCATGGCGGGCCAAAAGGCGAGGCACCGCTGGCGCTGGTTGGTAAAGGCGTGGTGTTTGATACGGGCGGCATTTCCCTGAAACCGGCCGCGGGCATGGAGGATATGACCATGGATATGGGCGGGGCTGGCGTGGTTTCCGGCGTGATGCGTGCCCTTGCCCTGCGCGGGGCCAAGGCCAATGTGGTTGGTCTGGTCGGGTTGGTTGAAAACATGCCCGACGGCAATGCAACCCGCCCGGGGGATGTGGTGAAATCTATGAAAGGCGACACCATTGAGGTGATCAATACAGATGCCGAGGGGCGTTTGGTGTTGTGTGACGTGATGTGGTATGCGCAAGAACGGTTTAAACCATCGGGCATGATTGATCTGGCCACCCTGACAGGGGCGGTTATTATCGGGCTTGGCCATGAAAATGCCGGTGTGTTTTCCAATGATAACAAATTCTGTAATGCCTTCCTGAAGGCTGCCGAAATCGAAGGCGAAGGCGCGTGGCGGTTGCCTCTTGGGCAGGCCTATGATGATCAACTGAAATCGCGCATTGCCGATATGAAAAATGTGGGCGGGCGTCCTGCGGGGTCAATTACCGCGGCGCAGTTCCTGAAACGGTTTGTCAAAGACGAAACCCCCTGGATCCATCTGGATATTGCCGGGGTTGCCAGCGTAACGTCGGAAACCGCATTGGCCCCCAAAGGGGCGACGGGCTGGGGCGTTTTGGCGCTGGATCGGATGATCCGCAATTTACACGAATCCTGATGGGAACAGCGTTCTTTTACCATTTAACCCGCTCACCTCTCGAGGAGGTTTTGCCGTTGCTGTTGGAGAAATCCCGCGCGAATGGCTGGCGGGTTGTGGTGCGAGGAACAGAAGCTAAGCATTTGGAATGGCTGGACGAAAAACTGTGGCTTGGGCCGGATGACGGATTTTTACCACACGGCTTGGCGGGGGGTGAACATGATGCGATGCAGCCGATTTTATTAACGGATCAGAAAACCGCAGCAAACCAGCCTGATGTATTGATTTCTGTGGCTGGGGCTGATGTTTTAGCCGGGGAGCTGGATGAATTTGAGCGTGTAAGCATTATTTTTGACGGAAATGATGAAAATTCGCTAAACCACGCGCGCGAACAGTGGAAATCTTTGGTGGATAGCGGCGCATCGGCGCAATATTGGGCCCAAGATGACGGGCG
>CAMZKY010000126.1 GCA_947311455.1 uncultured Marinosulfonomonas sp.
GGCAAAAATCCATGTTGTTTAAAGCCATCCGCGAACAGCTGCGGGCCTCTTACGGGTTTCGGGCGGGTTTGGCGAATTTTGATCGCGAAACACGGCTGTTCTCCATCTCGGGTGAGGTTGACCCGAAAGATGTGGCAAAAGTAGATGCGGTCATTCGTGCAACCTATCAGACGTTTCTGGAAACCGACCCTCGGGAAGAACAGGTCGAGGCTTTGCGCGGGCTTCTAAGTAAAAACTGGTCTGCAAATGTGAAAAAACCGGCAGTCCTGTCACAACTCGTTCTGGAAAGCATGTTAGACGGCTATGACGAAAATTATGCCGATACGGTCGGCGCGCAGTTGAAATCCCTAACAGCGCACGACGTGGCCCAACGTATCGTCAGCGCCTTTCCTAAATCCGATGCTTTGGTTCAGATTGTGGTTTCGCCAAATCTGCCGGAAACCGATGGGTATTGCGTCATTTCCAAACCGCAAGAGGCGGTGGATTGCCCCGTGCAATAGGCCTAAACCAGATCGGCGATGATGCTGCGCAGTGTCGGGATGCCGATGCCTTTTTCCGAGGAAGTGAGAACCATCTCGGGATAGGCGGCGGGGTGTTTTGAAATGGCTTTGCGCACTTGGGCCAGCATCGCGTCGCGGTCTTTGTCGCGCACCTTGTCCATTTTGGTTAGAACCACTTGAAACGTCAGCGCGGCGCGATCCAGCAGGTCGAATATTTCCTCGTCCACCGGTTTAACGCCGTGGCGCGCATCCACCAGAACAAACGCACGGCGCAGGGTTTGGCGCCCTGAAAGATAGGCCTTTAGCAGCCGCTGCCATTTGGCCACCACCGCTTTGGGCGCATTGGCGTATCCGTAGCCAGGCAAATCCACCAGAAACGGGCCGTTTTCACTGCCCCTGAGGGTGGTGAAAAAGTTGATCTCCTGCGTGCGCCCCGGGGTGTTGGAGGCCCGCGCCAGCCCTTTGCGCCCCGTCAAGGCGTTGATCAGCGAGGATTTCCCCACGTTCGAGCGCCCGGCGAAGCACACCTCAAGCCGATCTGCGGGGGGCAGGCCGTCCATCGCCACAACACCCAGCAGGAAATCGGTGTTGCCCGCAAACAATTTGCGCCCGCGTTCAAGCGCGTCTGCATCGGGATCGGGGGCAAGGGTGTATTCGATCTGGGTCATATCAATTCTGCTTTGTCGTTTGTGTTGATGGTGCCGGATTTGGTGACTTCGGCGGCAACGCCAAAATCGGTGTGGCCATAATGGGCTTTTAGCTGATCCAGCATATCAATGTCACGCATGCCGGTTTCGGTGTTGGCGGTGGTGGCCATGCAGCGCTCAATACGTTTGCGGATTTTCAGCTTGGCGGTGCCAATACGAATGGTTTTCCCGATCCAGTCATGTTCCTGCCACGGGGCCAATCCGTCAAGCCAGATATTGCCGCGAAACCGCGCGGCCAAAATCGGTTGGCCGATTTTATGGGATAGGTCCTGCAACGAGGCGTTGTTCATAATCGAAACCGAGGCAAAGGATGTATCCGTCATGCCGCGATCTGGGGCTTGCACCAGCGCTACAGGTTTAGGCCGTGTTTTGCTGACCAGTTTTGAAACCCAATCTAAAAATCCGGCATGCTGGTTTATGTTGGTTGGATCAAACGTAAAAGGCGCGCAATCGGGATGGGTAAGCGTGTAGGTGCCGCCATCCATAGCCAATTCAACCGCCTGCAGTTTGGGGGAACTGGCACCGCGAATAAAGTTATTGCACCGCGCCCATTGAGGCGCATTTATATCGAATTTGCTGGAATCATGCATGACCGCCCAAAGGCGATCATGGGGCATGGTTTTGCCTTTGATCAGGTCAGTCGTAAGGATCGTTTCGCGCCCCACGCCTTTGATTGGATGGCGAAACAGGGACGCGATTGTGATCATTTCTTAATCCTTGTCAGCCTTTTTGCGTTTAAAGCTGGCTTTGATATTGCCAAACACATCGGGTTTTGCGCCCTGTTTGGTCATAATCAGATATTGCTGGATAAAGGTTAGCGTGTTGTTGGTGATCCAGTATAGAACCAGACCCGAGGCAAACCGGCCCAGCATAAACATGAAGACCCACGGCATCCACGCAAAGATCATCGCTTGGGTTGCATCTGTTGGTGTCGGGTTCAGTTTTTGTTGGAACCACATGGAAATACCCAACAGGATTGGCAACAAACCAAGCGATACAATCGCAAGCATGGAACCGGGATCGGGGGCCGCAAACGGCAGCAGGCCAAACAGATTCAAGATCGAGGATGGATCAGGGGCTGACAAATCGCGTATCCAGCCAAGCCATGGGGCATGACGCAGATCAAGCGTAACAAACACCACCTTATACAATGAAAAGAAGATCGGGATTTGCAACAGGATCGGCAAACAGCCCGAGGCGGGGTTTACCTTTTCCTTTTTATACAGCTCCATGATCTCTTTTTGCTGTTTTTGTTTGTCGTCGCCGCAGCGTTCTTTGATGGCTTCCATTTCGGGTTGGAGCATTTTCATTTTGGCCATCGAGGAATAGGATTTATAGGCCAACGGAAAGAAGATAGCTTTCACGATGAATGTCAGGGCGACGATTGACCAGCCCATGTTGCCAATCAGGCCTTCTAATGTGTGCAGCAGCCAGAACATCGGTTTGGTGATGAAAAAGAACATGCCCCAGTCGATGGAGTTAATAAAGCCGGTGACGTCCTGTTCGGTTTCATACATATGCAAAGTTGACCAATCTTTGGCCCCCGCAAACAAGCGTGTTTTCACGCTGACCGTTGCGCCCGCCGGGATGTCTTGCGTGGGTTGGCGTGATTCAACCTGATAGATGTCGTTACGGGTGTCGTATTTCACTGCAGAGGTAAATGGCCCGTTCGAGACCATGTTGGCCATCCATTCCTTGCTTGCAAATCCGATCCAGCCTTCGGTTTCGGCTTTGGCAAGTTCGGTGCGGCCGGCTTCGCCCTCGACCACGTCAAGATCGGGCATTTTTTTGTATTTGATTTCGGTTAGTTTACCGTCAATCATCCGCACCACACCTTCGTGGGAGATATAAAATCCGATAGTGTCAGGTTTGCCAAAACGGGCGACAATGCCATAAGGCTGCGCACGTTGGGCGGCGGTGCCAGTGTTTTCGATGGATTGGGTGACGGTAAACATGTAATCCGCATCAATCGCAATGGTGCGGCGGAAAATCAGGCCTTTGGTGTTTTCCCAACGCAGGGTAACGGGATTGTCTACAGACAGAGTTGAGCCGGATTCAAGAGCCCAAAGCGTATTGGCCGTTGGTACGTCCTCGCCGGATAAGGTGCCTGCAGGTGCCCAGCCGTAAAAGGCATAATATGGTTTTTCGGATCCATAAGGGGTTAGAAGCGTTACGATGGGCGAATTGTCTTCGAGTGTTTCGCGGTATTTTTTCAGTTTCAGATCATCAATGCGACCACCCAAAAGGGTGATTGATCCTTCGACAGACGGTGTATCAATGGTGATACGCGGTGCGGATTCCAGATCGGCTTGTTGTGCGGTGATTGCAGCAGGCGCGCTGGCCGCCGCATTGGCGGCAGGCGGTGTTGTCGGGGTGCCATTTGCATCGGTTGTGGCCGTTACGCTGGAAGGCGTTACCGCGATCGGATCAATTGGCGCTTCTGCTGGTGGGAACAATACGGCCCACACAAGCAACACAAGGCCACTTAGGGCGACGGCAATATAAAGGTTCTTGTTGTCATTTTGCTCCATTGGGAACGGCACCTGTTTTATGAATGTCACTGAATTTTTGGTCAGCTTGTTCAACAGGGCATAGGCGCAAAGGTCAAGGGGTATTCCCCAATATCAGGCGGATAGGCCGCGTATCAGGCGGGAATCGGAGGTATTGCCGCGATTATGCATCGCTATTGCAATCCTCGGCTGGGGTGCCGAGAATCGCTTGAATTCTGTGGAAACATCCTTACCCCAATTTACGCCCTATTTTCGGGGGGCTTTGTAACTTGGCATTATGCTTTTGCATCCACTCAAACGTGTCTTGAAACGGCATTGGCCGTGCGATGCCGTAGCCTTGGATATGACCGCATCCAAGTTGTGCCAGCATGGTGTGTTCGCCTGCCGTTTCCACACCTTCGGCCAGTGTTTCCAGATCAAGCTGTTCAGCCATGGTAATGATCGCCGAAACCATACGTTGCTGATCCTGATCTTTATCAACCTTCATTACGAAAGATCGATCAATTTTTATCCGCCCAACAGCAAATCGCCTGATATTCGAGATCGAGGCGTGCCCCGTGCCAAAATCATCCAGATCAATCGAGCACCCAAGCCCGGCTAGGCCGGAAATATTGCGGGTGATAATTTCGTTTTTGGTATCTTCAACCACGGTTTCCAAAATCTCGACAGCAAGGCGGGAAGGCTCCAGATTAAAACGATCCAGCTCCCATCTGATTTTATCCACCAGCTTAGGATTGCGCAGCTCGTCACTGGCAAAATTCACCCCGATTTGAGGCACATTCAGGCCCAACCCATCCCATTTTTTCAGGGCAACAAGGGAATGATACAACATTACTTCGCTTAATCGTTCAAACTGGCCTGTCTGTTCAACGGCTGGCAAAAAATCCATCGGCGAAATCATCCCGCGTTTGGGGTGCTGCCATCGGGCAAGCGCCTCAAATCCGGTTACTTTGCCCGTATCTGTTGAAATCTGAGGCTGAAACCACGGGAGGATTTCGCCGTTTTCCAGCGCGATGATCACATCTTCTGTGAGGGCGTGATGGGCTTTGGCCTTTACCTGCATGTCCGCTGAAAACCCGCGGATCGCGCCTTGGCCGTTGTTTTGTGCCTCTTTCAGCGCCAGCTCTGCTGCTGCAAGCAAGGAATCACCATTTGGCTCGGGGCTGCGTGTAGAAAGGCAAAACCCGATACAGGCAGATAGATAAACCAACACTTTATCCACTGAATACGGTTCTGAAATCGCCGCTTGAAGGCGACCGGACATCTGGATCATGGTTTCAAGATCAAGACGAGACCCGGGGGCAATGGCCGCTGCGTATGTGCCACGATTCAGGCGCGCTACATCATCAATTTCGCGCATAACATCTTTGATCCGCAATCCAACCTGTTTGCGAATGTCATCGCTTGCCTTGTGCCCATAGCGATCCGAGAATTTGTCAAAATCATCCAGTTGAACAACCATTGCAGCGGTTGTTTTTCCCAATTCCGCCCCGATTGTCAGGTTGATATCCAGAATGGCCTCAAGCCCGTCACGTAGCAGTAATCCGGTTAACCCGTCTTTGGCATGTTCTTTTTGCGGGGTTGGTGCCGTTCCAATAATCGAAATCACAGCGGGCAAAATCAGGGCGGTTCCCAATAATAACGCCTCTCCGCCCAACCAAAAGCTGCCCAATGCAATCGCCGGAATAAACGCCAAGGTTTGCGGGCCTGAAATTACCTTTCGAATTGTCGCGCGAGAGGGGGCTTTGAATGGCAGCATTCGGGTGTCCTTTGTGCGGATGTGGAAGAACCACAGGGGATACACAGGACGCTAAGGAATGTTTCTGCACGGCGCGTTAACGCAACCGCGGAAGTTGCGCCTCATTTAATTCAAATTGTTCGGAGTTTCGGGCCAGTCCTTTAAAATCAAACAGCTTTTCATCCAGCAAATGCGTTGGGCGTGCATTCATCAAAGCGCGAAACATCACTTGCCGCCGTCCGGGTGCATTCTTTTCCCAACCGTCCAGAATCGCTTTGACTTGTTGACGCTGCAATCCATCCTGCGATCCACACAGATCACAAGGGATAATCGGATAGTCCATCGCGGTGGCAAATTTTTCGCAATCCTTTTCGGCAACATGGGCCAAGGGACGATAAACAAACAAATCGCCTTCGTCATTCACCAGTTTGGGAGGCATGGTGGCCAAACGTCCGCCGTGAAACAGGTTCATGAAAAAGGTTTCCAGAATATCGTCACGGTGATGGCCCAGCACAACAGCGCTACAGCCTTCTTCGCGGGCAATACGGTATAGATTACCACGGCGAAGGCGCGAACACATGGCACAAAAGGTGCGCCCCGTCGGGGTTTTGTCTGTCACGATTGAATAGGTGTCTTCATATTCAATTCGATGCGCCACGCCCATTTTTTCAAGGAAGGCAGGTAAAACTGTGGCGGGGAAATTCGGCTGACCCTGATCCAGATTGCAGGCTACCAGTTCAACCGGCAACAGCCCGCGCCATTTCAGCTCGTGCAGCACTGCGAGGAGGGTGTAGCTGTCTTTGCCGCCCGACAGGCACACCAGCCATTTCGCACCGCGTTCGATCATGCCGTATTGCTCAATCGCTTCGCGGGTTTGTCGCACGATGCGTTTGCGCAGTTTGTTGAATTCGGTGGTTGAGGGGGCACCTGCGAATAGGGGATGGATGTCTGAAGATTCTGTCATAGTCGCGGTTTAACGGGGAATGCCGGTGCTGGCAAAGGGGTATTGCCGATTGACCTGAAATTCGTGAACGGGCTACAAGACCAGGATTGCAAACAAGGAAAACTCGTGGATATTCTAAACGCCGTTATTTTAGGCCTTGTCGAAGGTGCAACGGAATTTTTGCCGATTTCGTCAACCGGACATCTTATTGTTGTCAGTCAGTGGCTGGGTATTGACCAAAGTAAGGTGCACATTGCCTTTGAAGTTATCATTCAGCTGGCGGCCATTTTGGCGGTGCTGGCCACGTATCGCGGTAAATTCACCCCACGCCATTTCTCGCTTTGGACAAAGGTTTTAGTTGCCTTTCTACCCATCGCTGCCATCGGGTTTTTGTTCAAGGATCAGATCAAAGCCTTGTTTTTGAATCCCACTATCGTGCCGACTATGTTTATTATTGGCGGCATTGTTTTTCTGGTGCTGGAATATTTCCACAAAGAAAGCCACGAAGGGGTCGGTTCTGTCGATGATGTGACCTATAAACAGGCCGCATGGATCGGGTTTGCGCAGATTTTTGCGCTGGTTCCCGGAACCAGCCGTGCAGGGTCAACCATTGTCGGGGCGCTTCTTGTCGGATTGTCGCGCAAAGCGGCGGCGGAATTTTCGTTTTTACTGGCCCTACCGGTGATGGGTGCGGCCAGCGGATACGAGATTTTAAAGAATTATCAGGATTTTTCAGGGGCCAACTGGGCGGTGCTTGGCATTGGGTTTATCACGGCGTTTATCGTTGCATGGCTGACAATGAAACTGTTCATCGCCTTTCTGGAAAAATTCACCTTCAATGCTTTTGGCCTCTACCGGATTGCATTCGGTGTTTTGTTGTTTTGGATGATGTGAGGGGCGGATTTATCTGTCTTGTAGCTCTGATTCGTCAGAGCGTTCCCCATGATCATGCCCGCATCCCTGCCGATCCGTTCCCTCAACCGGATCATATCCGCAATTCCCCCATGGATTACAACGCCCGATGCGTTTGGCTGCCATCCAGCCGCCTTTGATCGGCCCGTGTTTTTCCAGCGCTTCCAACGCATAGGCGCTGCAGGTGGGTTGATAACGGCAGTTAAAGCCAACCCATGGTGAAAAAATCACACGATAAGCGCGAATCGGAAAGGCAAGGATGTGGGCGAGTGGGGACATGATGTGCTTCTAGGTGGTTCGGGGTTTTGCGACAATACGCATATTGGCACATGGGGTTTTGTGGGGCGGAAACAAGGGGGTAACTGTCCTACTCCCCTAGGATAGTAGGACAGTTAAAATGGGCGTGTCTCGGCTGGACATTGGTGCAATGGTGCGGGATGATCGTGAGAAAAGGGAGCGCGAAATGAGCAAAGTTTTAAGCGGCCAAGACGGGAAACACCGCTGCAGTTGGGCAAATTCAGCGCCGGAATTTCCAGCATATCATGATGCCGAATGGGGTTTTCCGGTTTTTGACGATCAGCGCCTGTTTGAAAAACTGTGTTTGGAAAGCTTCCAATCCGGCCTAAGCTGGCGCACAATTTTGGTGAAGCGCGAAAATTTCCGTGCGGCATTTGCAGCGTTTGATATTGATAAAGTTGCAGCGTTTGGTGATGATGATGTGGTGCGCTTGCTGGGCGATGCTGGCATTGTGCGCCATCGGGGCAAGATCACATCCGTGATCAACAACGCCGCGCGGGCACAAGAAATGATTGCCGCCGAGGGATCATTGGCCAAGTTTTTCTGGGGCTATGAACCTGATCCCGCAACGCTGGGCAAGCCTCAAACCCTGACCACCTGTGATGAAGCCATTGCCATCTCCAAAGAACTGAAAAAACGCGGCTGGAAATTTCTAGGCCCGACCACGATTTTCGCATTCATGCAGGCGATGGGATTGGTGAATGACCACGAAGAGGGGTGTTTTTGCCGTGAAATTGCGATGAAGGCACGTGAGGGGAAACGACCTGTTTGAAGCAAACCTATTTATAGGCCTACGCCCTAATCCAGTCGTATTTTCAGGGTCTGGCCCAGCATAGGGTAGCGCCCTCACTGGGGGAAGGTCGGGTGGTGGGCTTGTTGGGGCCTGTTTGTTTCTTTTGAGGTAAACCAACAGTTGCCTGTTTCCGCTCCTCATGTCGCTTTTCCCCCTAAACCGTCGTGCTTCATTTGACCCCGTCCTATGTTTTCCGGCATGGTCCCCTCAACACAGTTTCCACGGGAGTCGGCGATATGAAAACCACAGTCAAAGCATTAGTTGTCGGAGGCGGGGCTGTAGGCACGGCGATTGCCTATCATCTGGCCAAGGCGGGTTGGGATGATGTAGTATTGCTAGAGCGGGACGAGCTGACCAGCGGCTCAACATGGCACGCGGCGGGCCTGTTGCCACTGTTCAATATGTCATACGCCACCACGCATATTCACAAATATTCTGTCGATTTCTATAAACAGCTTGAAGAAGAAACCGGTCTGAATGCGGGCTTTGCTGTGGTGGGCAATCTGCGCATGGCCCAAACACAGGAACGGATGGAGGAGTATATGCTCTACGCCTCGACCGCCGAAACCTGTGATGTGCCGTTTGAATGGCTAACCCCCGAGCAGATCAAGGAACGCTGGCCGCTGATCCGCACCGAGGATTTGAAAGGCGCGCTTTACCACAATCAAGACGGCTATATTAACCCTGCCGACGTGACCATGGCGATGGCCAAAGGTGCGCGGCAGCGGGGTGTGGAAATCGTGCGTAAAATGCAGGTGGATGCCTATCATTGGAACGGCGACGCATGGGAAGTAACCTGCACCAAGATGGTGGAAAAGGGCGGCAATCTGGTGCCCTCTGACGAACAAGTGGTCATCACCGCCGAACATGTTGTCACCGCCACGGGCAACCACGCGCAGCGCACGGCGAAAATGCTGGGCATCAAAATTCCTGCGATCCCTGTTGAACACCAGTTTATCGTGATGGAGCAAGATCCGGCGCTGGTTGAATTTCGCAAAGATCACGGTGAACATCCGGTGATCCGCGATGCCGATGCGCAATCTTATGTGCGCGAGGAACGCGGCGGCTGGATTTTGGGGATCTATGAAAAAGGTGCGCCAGCGCGATTTGAACACGGGGTGCCGGATAGTTTCCGTGCCGATCTGTTCCCGCTGGCGCTGGATCGGATCGAAGAACAATATATGGCGATGATCCATCGGATTCCCTCCTGCGAGGAAAGCGGCCTGAAGGATGATTTCAACGGCCCGATTTGTTACACACCCGATGGGAACCCTCTGGTTGGCCCTGCGCCCGGTTTGCGCAATATGTGGCTGGCCGAAGGGTTTAGTTTTGGCATCACGGCGGCAGGTGGCACAGGCTATTATCTGGCGCAAATGATGGTCGATGGCGAGGCCGAGATCGACATGGCGTCGCTTGATCCGAAACGCTATGGTGACTGGATGACGACCGAATACGGGGCGCGCAAGAATGAGGAATGTTACGAACACGTTTACATTCTGCATCACCCCGATGAAGAACGCGAAGCCTGCCGCCCCTTGCGCACCGCGCCCTGTTATGACCGGATGAAATCAGCCGGGGCGCAATTTGGTTGCGTGAACGGCTGGGAGCGCCCGAATTATTTTGCCCCCCAAGGGTTTGACGATCACGGCGCGCGCTCTTTCAAACGCGGCGGTTGGTGGCAATACGCTGTCGAGGAGGCCAAGGCCATTCGCAACGGTGTTGGCATGATCGACGCCACAGCATTCACCAAACACCGCGTCAAAGGCCCGGGCGCCACGGCATTTCTGGATTGGTTTACCTGTAACAAGCTGCCCAGCATTGGCCGCATCAACCTGACCTACGCGTTAACCGATGCAGGCACCACACGCACCGAATACACCATCGTGCGCGAGGGCGAGAATGAATATTACCTTGTGTCGTCCGGTGCGCTTACCGATTATGACGGGGATTTCCTGCGTAAGGCCGCTGAGGACAAGATGGATGAATTCGGCTATATCGAAATTCAGAACGTCACTACCCAATACGGTGTGTTTGCCATTGCAGGGCCAAAATCGCGTGAGGTTTTGAAAAAGATCATCATTGATGCCGATCCCGAAACCGCGCTGTCAAACAAACGCTTTCCGTGGCTCACCTCGCGCAAAATTGAACTCGGGATGTGCCCCGTGCATGCGATCCGCGTGGCCTACACGGGCGAATTGGGATGGGAGCTGCACCACCCGATAGAAATGCAGAACTACCTGTTTGATCTGATCACCAAGGCAGGTGAAGAACACGGTCTTAAACTGGTGGGGGCACGGGCGCAAAACTGGTTGCGTCAGGAAAAATCATACCGCGCCTTTGGCACCGAACTGGGCCGCGACGCCACCCCGCTTGAGGCCGATCTGTCGCGCTTTGTGAATATGGATAAGGATTACAACGGCAAGGCCGCAATGCTGGAAACCGGCATCCGCGCCAAATGTGTAACCCTGATGATTGACGGCCCCGAAGGCTGCGATCCATGGGGGCGCGAGGCGTTGTTGCATGACGGCAAGAAAGTTGGCCGCCTGACGTCTGGCGGATATTCCGTGGCCTTTGAACGTTCTATCGGCATGGGCTACGTGCCGCCGGAACTGGCCAAGGTTGGCACCAAACTAAAGGTGCGCATGTTCCGTGAATTATGGGATGCCGAAGTGGTGCAAGACAGCCCGTATGATCCGAAGAATGCAACCATAAGGGTGGACGGGTAGGCTTTCAGCCGAAACTATGCCACATATCGCCGGGTTAAAGACATGCCCGCTTAGTTATTCGTGGGTATCTGCAAGGTTTATAGGATTGCGCCCCGAAACGGGGGCAATCTCTTGCCCCCGTTTCATATTGCGCCTTAGCCCATTTCAGCCAATCGCGCCAAGGCGGCCTTTAATTTGTCGGCTTCGGCCTCTTTCACCGCCAGATTTTCGCGGCTTTCTGCAACCACGGCTTCGGGCGCGCTTTCCACGAATTTGGGATTGTTCAGCCGCCCGCGCAATCCGCCCAGCTCTTTTTCCAGCTTGCCGATGGTTTTGCTTAGGCGGTCTTTTTCTGCCGAAACGTCGATGATATCGGCCAGAGGCAGGGCAAACACCCCGCCTTCCACGGCGATTGTCACCGCCCCTTGGGGCAAATCCGCGACTTCGGACAGGGTTTCGATGCGCGCCAGCCGTTTGATCAGGGCCTCGTTATTGGCCCAAGCCTGACGCCCCTTATCATCTAGTTGTTGTTGCAACATCGGGATTTTGGCTCCGGCAGGCACGTTTACTTCGGCCCGCGCCGAACGGATGCTATCGACCAGCGAAATCACCCAGTCCATTTCGCGCTCTGCGTCTTTATCCACCAGTTCCGCCCCGTATTCTGGCCAATCCTGATGCACCAGCATGTTATCGCGCTCTGCAATAATGCCCCATAGTTCTTCGGTGATAAACGGCATCATCGGATGCAACAGGATCAGGGATTGATCAATGATCCACGCCATTGTGGCGCGGGTTTCTTTAATCGCGGCGGAATCGTCGGAAAAGAATGTGGGCTTGGTGAATTCCAGATAGCGGTCACACAAGGTGCCGCGCACAAACACATAGGCGGCGCTGGCGGCATCGTTGAAACGATAGGCCTTTAGCGCGGCATCATAGGTTTCAAGCGCCTTGGCCGCCTCGCCGATCATCCATTTATTCAGTGGCAATTTCGCTGCCGCCGGATCAAAATCGGGGTCGGGATTACATTCGTTATATTGCGCAAATGAAACCGCATTCCACAGTTTGGTGCCAAAATTGCGATAGCCTTCAACCCGTTCGGTTGACAGTTTCAAGGTGCCCCCGATTGACGCCATGGACGACATGGTAAAGCGCACCGCATCGGCGCCGTATTCGTCGATCATGTCCAAGGGATCAATCACATTGCCCAGAGTTTTGGACATTTTCACGCCCTTTTCATCGCGCACC
>CAMZKY010000127.1 GCA_947311455.1 uncultured Marinosulfonomonas sp.
ATCGTTAACCGCTCCACCGGATGTTTGCGCAAATATTTGAGCAAGCCACCAACAAAATCCCCCATGTCCAGCATGGCATGATCCTGCAAACTATAAAGATTTTGCACCGTTGTTTCCGATGTGGATCCCGTGCAGCCGGCAACATGTGTTAAACCCGAAGCCCTTGCCACATCTATGCCACGATGTATCGACGCAATCCATGCCGCACAGGAAAACGGGCGGACAATCCCGGTGGTGCCCAAAACTGAAAGGCCTCCTTGAATACCCAGCCGCGGGTTCCATGTTTTTGCTGCAAGCTGTTCACCGTTCACGATTGAAATCGTAATTTCGATGTTCTCGGGTGCGCCCAGCACGTCGGCCAATTCTTTGACAACGGTTTTCATCATCAATCGGGGCATCGGATTGATCGCCGCCTGCCCCACCGGAATTGGCAAACCGGGTTTTGTGACAGTTCCCACACCCTTGCCCGCCTTAAATATTACTGCTTTGCCAGTTTGGCGAACGCGCACGCGCACTTCGCACCCATGGGTGACGTCTGGATCATCACCTGCATCTTTTACAATCCCCGCTTCAGCCCAATCGGATCCGATTTTCGGGTTAACGATTTTGAATTCAGGTGTTTCGCCCTTTGGTAATGTTATAGAAATATGCGTCGGCATTTCCCCCGTCATCAGCCCAATCACCGCCGCTTTGGTGGCCGCCGTTGCGCAAGCGCCTGTTGTCCAGCCACGGCGCAGTTTGAGGGGGGATGTATCATTCATACGACTAACTATAAGTTGCGCGCGGGTTTGAGCAAGGGGCGACCTTGAATTCCTGTGCAATTTGCGCGGCATCGGGGGCCTTAACGAATCTACTATTCCGGAATCGTGGATTCCTTTTGTCGCCTATTTGGCAACACTGTTAATCATATTCAGCGCTTTCCTCACCAAGGGTGTCGGTGCATAAGTTTGGTATGATTGATTCTCTTTCCTTCCCGTCGCGCCCTTGGCCCACATTGGATGCAGGCAGTGTTTGGCTTGCCGGCGCAGGCCCGGGCGATGTGGGGCTTTTAACGTTGCATGCATTGAATGCCCTGAATCAAGCCGATGTAATTGTACATGATGCCTTGGTGCACGCTGAAATATTGGCATTGGCACAGCCAACGGCCGAGCTGATAAATGTTGGAAAACGCGGCGGCCAATCGGCAACACAGTCCGATATTAACCAGCTTTTAATCACGCTTGCCACATCGGGCAAACGTGTGTTGCGCCTAAAAGGTGGCGATCCTTTTGTGTTTGGGCGCGGCTCGGAAGAGGCAAGCGCTCTTTTTGATCAAAACATTCCGTTCCGGATTATCCCTGGAATTTCGGCCGGAATTGGCGGTTTGGCCTATGCCGGCATCCCCGTGACCCACCGTGATATCAATCATTCCGTCACCTTTGTAACGGGCCATGATCTGAAAACACCGGATTGGGCGGCCATTGCCAAAGGGGCCGTAATCATTGTGATCTATATGGGCCTACGGAATATGGGTGAAATTGCCAGACTGATGATCACCGCAGGGCGCGATATGGATGAGCCTGTGGCGATTGTTTGCGCCGCCTCAACCCATGAGCAAACCGTATTGGAAACCACGCTCTCGGAGGCTGCAAATGATATAAAACGTGCCAACCCCAAGGCACCAGCCGTGATCTGTATTGGCCCCGCTGTTGAGCTGCGTGCAAAACTCACGTGGTTCAAATGAAGGGGTTGATCCTGTCGGCGCCGGGGTCTGGTGCGGGCAAAACAACCATCACTTTAGGCATTCTGCACGCATTGCACCGGCGCGGCATTCCCGTTCGCGGGGCTAAATCCGGCCCCGATTATATTGATCCACGTTTTCACGAAGCCGCCTGCGGCGGCGTTTCGTGCCCAAATCTGGATGCATGGGCCATGACCCCGGCACGGATCCGTGCATTGGCAGCAGGCGATGGCATGCTGATGATCGAAGGCGCGATGGGCTTGTTTGACGGAGCGCCGCCCCATGGCAAAGGGGCAACCGCAGATCTTGCTAAAATCCTTAAGCTGCCTGTGGTTTTAATTGTGGATGCTGCCAAAACCGCGCAATCGGTCGCGCCGCTTGTCGCCGGTTTTAGCGCTTATGATGTCCACGTAGAAATTGCGGGCGTAATTTTAAACAACGTCGGCTCAATCCGACATGAGGCCATGTTGATGCGCGCGCTTTCTGCGCTTGGAATACCAGTCATCGGGGCGATTCATCGTCAAGAAGGCCTGACCCATCCATCCCGCCACCTGGGCCTTGTTCAAGCAGCGGAACATCCAGACATGAAAGCCTATCTAGCCCGCGCGGCCGACGCGGTTGAGGCCGCGCTTGATTTGGATTTATTGGTAACTATGGCAACAGGTATGGTTCCGGCTATCAACGCAGCACGCTTTGCCCCACCTGCGCAAAATATCGTGGTTGCACATGATTCGGCGTTTGCATTTGCCTATCCCCATCTTTTAAAAGACTGGCGCGATGCAGGGGCGCAAATACGTTTCTTTTCCCCGCTTGCCAATGATCCTGCGCCTGATGCAGATATGATCATCTTGCCGGGGGGCTATCCAGAATTGCACGCAGGAACCTTGGCCAGCAATAATATTTTCAAAACCTCGCTCATCAAATCCGCCCAATCAGGCACGCAGATTTACGGTGAATGCGGCGGGTATATGACATTGGGTGAGGCAATCATTGATAAAGACGGAACCCCCCACAAAATGCTTGGGCTGCTTCCTCTTGAAACATCCTTTACCAAACGCAAACTTCATCTGGGGTATCGCCATCTGAACGCCACTTCTGGCCCGTTCCAAGGTGATTTCAATGGCCATGAATTTCACTACACCACGGCCACCAAACAAATCGGCACACCGCTGTTTAGCGCAACTGATGCCGAAGGCACCGCCTTGCCCGATATGGGGCTTATTGCAAAAAACGTCTGCGGATCCTACGCCCACATCATTGACCGCGCCACGTAGGTGCAATGTATCGCAGGCATTGATACAATTTTTCGCTATACCGCATGAGTAATCCACGTTAGGAAAACGGCATGAATTCTGACGTATTATCCCCAAGCGCCAAGCGCAATATCACCATCCTTGTGCTTGCACAGGCGCTTATCGGCGCGCAAATGCCGATTTTCTTTATTCTGGGCGGATTGGCGGGCAAAAGCCTTGCCAGCAATCCGTGTTTTGCCACTTTGCCGATTTCGATGATTATCCTTGGCTCGGTGCTTTCGGCAACACCGCTTTCGGCCTTTATGCAATCCCACGGGCGCAAGGCGGGCTTTATTCTGGGCACGGTGTTTGGCACTGTGGGGGCCTCGATCAGTGCCTACGCGCTTTATATCCAGTCGTTTCCGCTGTTTGTGGCGGGGGCGTTGTTTACCGGCACTTATATGTCAGCCCAAGGGTTTTACCGGTTTGCCGCCGCCGATGTTGCGCCTGATGATTTTCGCCCAAAGGCAATTTCTTATGTGCTGGCGGGTGGTTTAATCGCGGCACTTGTTGGCCCTCAGCTGGTAAAAGCCACGTCCGAGGCCATGGTGATTCCGTTTCTAGGCAGCTATCTCACCGTCGTGGGGATTAACCTTGCAGGCGCATTTCTGTTTCTATTCCTGAACATTCCTACCGTTCAATCCGACGACGGCGAAATTGCACCAGCCGGGCGATCCCGCCTTGAATTGCTAAAAACCCCCGTCATCGCTGTGGCAATCATTTGCGCGATGGTGGCTTATGCGCTGATGAATTTGGTGATGACAAGCACACCCTTGGCTGTTGTCGGTTGCGGCTATGACAAAGGCAACGCCGCCGACATTGTATCTGCCCACGTGTTGGCCATGTATATTCCATCATTTTTCACCGGCCATTTGATTGCCCGTTTCGGCACCGAAAAAATCATTGCAACAGGTTTGGTTGTTTTGGCCTCGGCTGGTGCCGTGGCGATGACAGGCGTTGAACTTGATCGTTTCTTTATTGCGCTGATCCTATTGGGTATTGGTTGGAATTTCGGCTATATTGGTGCAACCACCATGCTTGCCACCAATTATGCACCAGAAGAACGCGGGCGTATTCAGGGGCTGAATGATATGCTGGTCTTTGGCGGTGTGACGCTGGCCTCGCTGGCCTCGGGCGGGTTAATGAATTGTTCCGGCGGCAAAGCCCAAGAAGGCTGGCAGGCCGTCAATATGGCAATGATCCCCTTTCTGGCCCTTGCAGGCGCAGCATTGATCTGGTTTGTAATGCGCCCCAAGGAAGACACCTAAACCCATTGTTATAACCAAGGCCCGCAATTTGGCATCCGGTTTCAGGCAGGTTTTTGCTTCTATTTCTATTATTCCGGAATAATAGAAATAGAAGCGTGCATTTTGCCCATTTCAGGGCAAACCAATAAAAGGGTGGCCGTTACCAACTCCCCAGAAACGATTTGATCAGCAGGCTGCCTTTGCTGAAAAACGGCGCTCTTTTCAAGCTGTTATCTTTGACCCGATACGGGAAATGGCGCGCGGTGCGTAGCACCCAATCAGCCTCCCACCCGGTGCGTAAGGCGGGCGCGTATGGCCACAGGCCCTTGCGCCCGATCCCCCGTATTTTCGTCATGGCTTCAAAACATAAATTTCGAATGGCCTTGTGGCTATCGTCAATCAAGGGAACACGCCCGCGCGCAACAAGATCGCCATAAGCCACCAGCCAATTCGCCACCCCAACCCCATAGGCATAATCGCGAATACGGCGTTCCTGATGAGGCACAATCCCCAGAGCCAGCACCGAAAGCCACATCAAATGCCCCGCACTGTGATCAATGTGGCGATGAAACGCATCGGCATTTTCAAACGGGTCGCGGTAAATATCCCACCGACGCGCAGCGATCATTTCGCGAAACATATCAATCGGCAGATCATAGGCTTTGATCAAATCCACCAAGGCCGGCAATATTTCATGGCGCGGCCCCACCTGCCCGTTTTCGATCGCATCCATGGCATCGGCCCAGAATTGCAAACGCATTTCGCAAACCAGTTCCTCGCGGCTGATCCACGCGGCGCGGGAGATTTCCACGTTAAAAGCATATAAAACAAACAGCTTGGCGCGATCTTCGGGTTTGGCCGTCATGGCGGATAAAAACCGCGCCTCATCACCTTGTTTTACAATCTCGGCACAGGCCTGAATGCTCATAAGGCTGGTGCCCTGTCGCGAATTAATTTCCAGTTGATCGCATCCAGCAAGGCCTCAAAACTGGCGTCCACTATGTTGGGCGAAACTCCGACAGTTGACCACCGCACCCCGTCGCGATCCTCGCTGTCAATAATCACCCGTGTTTTGGCCTCTGTGCCGCCATCGGTGATGCGCACTTTAAAATCGACCAGCCGGATATCATCGATAAACGTTTGATATTGCCCCATATCTTTTTTCAACGCCGTGGCCAGTGCATTGACCGGCCCGCGATCATGGCCGTGGGCATCCATGCTTTCCGAAACCGACAATATCTTTTCATCGCGGATTTTCACCACCACCACAGCCTCCGACAGGGAAATCATTTTGTTATATTTATTCTTGCGCCGCTCTACCGTGACCTTATAGCGCTTTACATCGAAAAACTGCGGTAGCACACCCAATTCACGGCGCGCGATCAGCTCAAAACTGGCTTGCGCGGTGTCGTAACTATAGCCGCGTTCTTCTTGTTGTTTGACCACTTCAAGAATGCGGCCAAGCGCCGGATCACCCTTTTCCACCGTCAGCCCCGCATCAGCCAGACGTTTGCGCAAATTCGATTGCCCTGCCTGATTTGACATCGGAATAATACGTGCGTTTCCCACGGTTTCAGGTGGAATATGTTCGTAAGTTGTCGGATTTTTCAAAATTGCGCTGGCGTGCAAACCGGCCTTATGGGCAAAGGCGCTGGCCCCTACATAAGCCGCCTGACGCGCCGGAACGCGGTTTAGAATATCATCCAGTTTGCGGCTGATTGAAACCAGTCGATCCAGTTTTTCAGGGTCGATGCCGGTTTCAAACCGCTCGGTAAAACGGGGTTTTAACAGCAGCGTCGGAATAAGCGTTGTCAGATTGGCATTGCCACAGCGTTCACCCAGCCCGTTTAGCGTGCCTTGCACTTGGCGCGCACCGGCATTTATGGCGGCCAAACTACCCGCCACAGCATTTTCCGTGTCATTGTGAGTGTGAATTCCCAAATGATCGCCCGGGATGCCCGAGCCGATAACGGTTTGGGTTATTTCATAAATTTCGTCGGGAAGCGTGCCGCCATTGGTATCGCACAGCACAATCCATCGGCATCCTGCACCAAAAGCGGCATGCACGGTTTCCAGCGCATATTCAGGATTGGATTTGAACCCGTCAAAAAAATGCTCCGCGTCAAACAATGCTTCGCGGCCATTTCTGACGATATGTTTAAAGCTTTCGGAAATGTTGTCGGTATTTTCCGACAGCTGAATGCCAAGCGCAGTTTTCACGTGAAATTCGTGGCTTTTCCCGACCAAACACACCGCCGCCGTATTTGCATTCATCACCGCTGCCAGCACATCATCATTTTCGGCCGAACGGCCCAAACGTTTGGTCATGCCAAAGGCGGCCATGGTGGCGTTGGTGTTTAAATCGGCCTCGAAAAATGCGCTATCGGTGGGATTGGCGCCGGGCCAGCCGCCTTCGATATAATCCAGGCCCAAATCATCCAGCATAGTCGCGATCTGGATTTTTTCGGGTGTCGAAAATTGCACGCCTTGGGTTTGTTGCCCATCACGCAGGGTGGTATCGTAGATAAACAGGCGCTCTTTGCTCATTTCAACGCCTCCAGTTTGGTCAGATCAAATCCGTTGGCCAATTCCCAAACCGCACCATCGGCTGTGTCTTTCACCAACACACCCGCCGCGGCAAATCCATTACGCAATTCATCGGCGCGCGCCCAGTTTTTATCGGCACGGGCATTCGCACGATCGGTCAGCAACGCCTCGATAAGGGTGGATACTTCGTCGCCGATCGCCACATCGCGGCTCCACGCGCCCAATTCTTCGGTCAACAGCCCCATCAATGCGGCCGACGCCTTCAATACCCCTGCCTCACCCGCTGCCGCCAGCTGATGAAGCGCCGCCACAGCGCCAGCGGTATTCAGATCATCTGCGAGCGCAGCGAGCACCGGCGCGGCGACGTTCGTCGGCGCAACCCCGTCTGTTATGGCGCGCCATTTGCGCAAAGTTGCTTCGGCATCTTTGGCCTTTTGGCCGGTCCAATCCATCGGCTTGCGGTAATGGGTTTGCATGAACACAAACCGGATCACCTCCCCCGCCACGCCCTGATCCAGCAAATCGCGCACAGTAAAGAAATTGCCCAAGGATTTTGACATTTTCTTGCCCTCAACCTGTAACATTTCATTATGCAGCCAATAGCGGGCAAAATCACCGTGGGGATGGGCGCATTTGCTTTGGGCGATTTCGTTTTCATGATGCGGGAACATCAAATCATTGCCGCCGCCATGAATATCAAAACTATCACCCAGCAATTCATAAGACATCGCGGAGCATTCGATATGCCAGCCCGGGCGCCCATATCCCCATGGGCTATCCCAGCCGGGTTGGGTTTCATCCGAAGGTTTCCAAAGCACAAAATCCATCGGATTGTGTTTGTAATCGGCAATTTCCACCCGCGCACCGGCAATCATATCATCAATCGAGCGCCCTGATAGCGCACCATAATTTTCATAGCTTTCCACCGCAAACAAAACATGCCCGTCGGCGGCGTAGGCGTGGCCCTTTTCAATCAAGTTTTCCATCATCGCAATCATTTTGCCAATATAGGCGGTGGCGCGCGGCGCATGGTCGGGTTCGCGCGCGCCAAGCGCGCCCATATCGTCCAGAAACCAGGCGATTGTTTCATCGGTAATATCACCAATCAACCGCCCGCTTTGGGCGGCGCGCGCATTGATTTTATCATCCACATCGGTGAAATTGCGCACATAAGTCACGTGATTTTCACCATACACATGGCGCAACACACGGTTCAGCACATCAAACACCACCACAGGGCGCGCATTGCCCAGATGGGCGCGATCATACACCGTTGGCCCACAAACATACATCCGCACGTTTTCGGCATCAATCGGGGTGAAAATCTCTTTTTTACGGGTTTTGGTGTTGTGCAGTTTTAGATCGACCATAATATCCTCGTTCGGCCATATAAACGGCCTGTTTGCCCGTGGGCATATCAAGTTCGGATGGGATTAGGAAACGAAAAAAGAACAGCCCGCGTGACGTATGTCAGCTGGGAATGCAAATGCAAATACAGATGGCGGTGTTCGTGTTCATAGTGATAGTTTAGCGGGACAAAGAAATTTTGCCAAGTCTAAAATCAGTGAAGCTGGCGATGCACCGTATTGGTAAGTTCCTTTAGCGAAAACGGTTTGGCCAAAAATACAGAATTGGGGATCTGCTGTTGATTGTCGGCAAAATCATCTTCGGCATACCCCGAGACAAAAACCACCTTTACATCGGGGCGGGTTTTCATCGCCTGTTTCACCCATGTCGGCCCATCCAGCCCTGGCATAATTACGTCGGTGACAAAAATGTCGATTTTCAAATCGGCATCTTCCAGTGTTTCCAGCGCCACTTCTGCATTCTCGGCTTCAAGCACAGTATAGCCGCGCATGCGCAAGGCGCGGGATGCAAAGGCACGCACTGGTGCTTCGTCTTCTACCAATAAAATAACCCCGTCCCCACGCACAGGCCCAGTTTCAAGCGTCACGTCCTTGGGTTTCAGTTTTTCTTTTGTGGGCCGGTGTTCCGGTAAATATATCGAGAAACACACACCTTCATCCCTATTCGGATCAACGAAAATATAACCACCTGACTGTTTAACAATCCCGTAAACCGTGGATAATCCAAGCCCGGTGCCTTCTCCTACTTTTTTGGTGGTGTAGAATGGCTCGAATATTTTACCGATTTTATCCGGCGGAATTCCATTTCCAGAATCACACACAGAAATTACCACGTAATTTCCCGCCGGCACCACCGCACGATCCCGTTTGAGCGCGGATGTTAGTGTTAGATTTTTAGTTTCAATCCTGATCTCACCACCATCCGGCATCGCATCACGGGCGTTCACCACAAGATTCATTAATACCTGTTCAAACTGGCGTTTATCGGCGCGGATCAATTTCAAATTGGGATCATGGCTATGGGTTAACGTAACAGTTTCCCCAACAAGGCGATTTAACAAATGGGTTAAATCCGACATTGTATCGCGCAAATCTATGCTTTCAGGCTGCAAATTCTGTTTGCGCGAAAAGGCTAGTAACTGGCCCACAAGACTGGCCGCGCGGTTTGAATTTTGGTTGATCTGGATAAGATCACTGTAATCCGGATCCCCCAAATCATGCCGCAGCAATAATAGATCGCAATGCCCTGAAATCGCCGTCAGTAAATTGTTAAAATCATGAGCAATCCCACCCGCCAGCTGCCCAATCGCCTGCATCTTCTGGCTTTGCACGAATTTCGCTTCCAATGTCTTAAGCTCGGTTGCGTCGGTGAGCACAGCCACCAGCATTGACTCGCCGCTTTCCTGAGACAGGCTAAGGGAAACCTGAACATAGACGTCATCCACCGGTTTTCGCGCACGCAAAACTTCAGATTTGTTTAACCCGCGCCCAGCGGCTGCATCGGCCAACCAATCCGCAACAGAACGGCCAAGCCCCTGAACAAGATCACCAAACCCTTGCCCCACAGCGTTTGTTTCACCCAGCAAACGACGCGCAAGCTCGTTGGCCTCGATGATCACCCCGCTATCATTCATTTTAAGCATCGGC
>CAMZKY010000128.1 GCA_947311455.1 uncultured Marinosulfonomonas sp.
ACCGCCCATCGCATTTGGCACCGCCAGCCGCAACATCACCAATGCCGCCAGCGCCCCCAATCCAAACTGCGCCCCCGCCAGTAACGCCGCGCGGCCCAGATCGAAATCATAGCGAAACGCCTGATAAATCGCCAATTCCACCGTCGTTGATTTCGGCCCGCCACCAAGCGCCAGAACCACCGCAAAGCTGGTCATACAGATCAGAAAAATCACCATAAACGCCCCGGGCAAGGCACCGTGCAGCATCGGATATTCCAGAATGCGGCGCATATCACGGGCTGAAAAATCAAGGCTGGCAGCCAGCCGAAACCGCTCTGACGGGATGGCCATCCAGCCTTGCAGGATCAATCGGGTGGCCAGTGGCAAATTGAAAAACACATGCGCCAACACCACCCCGTGTAGGCCGTAAATGCGTACGGGGTCAAATCCGAACAAGCCCAGAAAATCGCTGACAATCCCCGCACGGCCAAATATCCCCAGCAACCCCAGCACCGCCACCATCGACGGTAAAATAAACGGCGCGCCCAGCAGCGCAATCAGCGCCCCACGCCCGACAAAATCACGCCGCGCCAAGGCCCGCGCCACAGGAATCGCAAGGATCACCGAAAAAACCGCCGAAAGGCCGGCTTGCAGCAGTGTAAACCGGATCGTTGCCCAATCAGCCGTGCCAAATTTACCCACACCATCGGCGCGAAACCACAGGGCCAGCAAAGGCCCTGTAATAAAGGCAAGCAACAGCACAATCGCCGCCCCGCCCATTGCCCCCAAAGGGGTTATTTTGACAGCGCGGCGCGCCATTCTTCCAAGGCCGTATCGTGATTTTCCGCAACCGCATCTTCGTCCATAAGCAGGGTTTTGGTTGGGATAATCAAAGTTTCAAATCCCTTGGGCAATCCACTCGAAGGGGTTTTCGCCGGATACATCCAGTTGGTCGTCGGGATGATCGATTGAAACGCATCCGACACCATAAACGCCAAGAATTTATCTGCCAGTTCCGACTGATCCGTTACAGCGATTTTGCCCGCAACCTCGATCTGCATATAGTGACCCTCGCTAAACGAAGCAGCAGCTTTGCCTTCGTCGGATTCGGCGATTAGGTGATAGGCGGGCGATGTTGTGTAGGATAAAACCATATCCGCCTCGCCCTCTAGAAACATGCCGTAAGCCTCTGACCAGCCTTTGGTGACGGTGATAATATTGTCAGATAAGCCTTCCCAGATCATTGGGGCGTCATCGCCATAGGCCTCTTTCACCCATAACAACAATCCTAACCCGGGTGTGCTGGAACGCGGATCTTGAATGACGATTTTCAAATCCGACGCGGCCAGCTGTTTGAAATTGGTTGGCACATCCGCAATGGCGTCTTTTTTATAGACAAAGGCGAAATACCCCCAATCAAACGGCAAGAACATATCATCTGTCCAAGTGATCGGCAAATCCAGATCAGCGGACACACCATGGGGGGCAAACAGGCCGGTATCGCGTGCGGTTTTGGTTAGGTTGGTATCCAGCCCCAAAACCACATCCGCCTTGGTGCGCGCACCTTCCAGCCGCACGCGGGCCAGCAAGGCCGCGCCATCGCCCGCGCCAACAAATTGCAGATCGCAGCCACAGGTTTCTTCAAAAGCTTTTTCCACCGCAGGGCCCGGGCCCCAATCCGAAACAAAGCTGTCATAAGTGTAAACT
Organism: uncultured Marinosulfonomonas sp.; assembly: GCA_947311455.1. Lineage (GTDB taxonomy): Bacteria > Pseudomonadota > Alphaproteobacteria > Rhodobacterales > Rhodobacteraceae > Profundibacter. The sequence continues at coordinate 1,687 of CAMZKY010000128.1, forward strand.
GTCAACACGGGGGTATCGGCGGCAGCCATCGTGGCCATCGCAATAAATCCCGCAGCAAGTAGTGGATATTTCACTTCTCATCCTCCAAATGCGGCAAAAGGGCAAAGGTGGAGAGTATCCGAAACCTTCCCTCCGCCGGTTCTAACCGGTTCAGGTTCAACGGGTTTGCAGAATTGCATCTCAGCTTGGATAAGCACCCCGAGGTGGGGGTATTATGGCGCGCGCGCCCTATATTCGCAAGCGCAATTGTGAGGGAAGGCCCGTAGGATTTCAGAACCACCGTTAGTTTTTGCAATAGATTTATCTGTAGAAAATACCGCTACCTTAACTGTCCTACTATCCTAGGGGAGTAGGACAGTTAGGGCGAAGCGAACACGGATTACACCAACAAAAAACCCTCCCCTCGGATCCGAGGGAAGGGCCAATTCAGTGATCTGTCAATTTTGGCAAGAAATACTTATCCCGAAATCAAACCCATGCTTTCCAATTTCAACAACACTTGGTGCGCACAATTATCAACATCAACATTTTCAGTTTCAACACTTAGCTCTGGGTTTTCAGGCACATCATATGGATCAGAAATGCCAGTGAATTCTTTGATCTTGCCTTCACGCGCCAGCTTATACAGGCCCTTGCGATCGCGGCGTTCACATTCCTCAATCGAGGTGGCCACATGCACTTCGATAAAGGCCCCATGGGTCTCAACATCTTCGCGCACAGCGCGGCGTGTCGTTGCATAAGGCGCAATCGGTGCACAAATGGCGATGCCGCCATTTTTGGTGATTTCGCTGGCCACGTAGCCGATACGGCGAATGTTCAGATCACGGTGTTCTTTTGAGAACCCCAATTCGGAAGACAGATTTTTACGCACGATATCACCATCCAGCAACGTCACGGGGCGCCCCCCCATTTCCATCAATTTCACCATCAACGCATTGGCGATGGTGGATTTGCCAGAGCCGGAAAGGCCGGTGAAAAATACAGTGAACCCCTGTTTGTTGCGCGCGGGGCGGGTTTTGCGCAATTCTTCCACTACGGTCGGGAAAGAAAACCATTCCGGAATTTCAAGGCCCTCGGCCAAACGACGGCGCAATTCGGTGCCGGAAATATTCAGAACGGTTACGTCACCTTTGATCTCATCCGCAGGCTCATATTGCGCACGTTCCTGCACATAAACCATGTGTTTGAAATCAACCATTTCGATGCCCATTTCCTCTTGATGCTCACGGAACAAATCCTGCGCATCATAGGCACCATAAAAATCCTCACCTGCCGAATTTTTGCCGGGGCCAGCGTGATCGCGGCCAACGATGAAATGGGTGCAGCCGTGGTTTTTGCGGATCAAGCCGTGCCAAACCGCCTCACGCGGGCCGG
>CAMZKY010000129.1 GCA_947311455.1 uncultured Marinosulfonomonas sp.
CCACGGTGAATTATATCACCAAACCGGCCCCAAAATAAAGCGCCGAAGAGCCATCGCTTCCGGTTGTTACTGACGCAATATCGGCAAGGGCCAACCCATCAAGCTTAATCTCGCCACCGATTCCGCCAACATAATAATCGGCGGATTCCTTACCACACCATTTATCATTCTCATCCGAACCATAGAGTGCATAAAATGGATGAAAGGGCATAGCTGTAAAATCTGGGGTAGGAGAAGTAAATATGGATACGGAAAGCATAGTGAAACGCCTGGAAATGATGTAAAAAACATACACCTTAACCAAAAGCTGAAACACTATCAGCCAGGAAACCCTTGCCTCTACCAGTTGTCTTTAAACCATTTCACCGCACGCTTCAGCGAACGGGCTGGGTATTTCTCGGCTGGAATGTCAAAATCCCACCACTCATCTTGTGGGTTTGCGGCAAACAGGCATAACCCAACAGCCGACGAAAACGCAGCGCCTGTGGCCGCTTGCGGCAGGCCTGAAACCCGCATTGGACGCCCAAGGCGCACTTGTTGGCCCAAAATTTTCGACGCTAATCCATCAAGCCCCGGAATTTGGCTTGCACCACCGGTAATAACAATTTGTTGACTTGGAAGGTGCTCAAACCCTGCCGCATCAAGACGCGCGCGGGCTTCTTCCAGAATTTCCTCGACACGTGGGCGGATAATGCCGATCAATTCAGCGCGAGAAACCGTACGCCGATCACGTTCCCAATCGCCGGTGTCGCCGCCGATTTCGATCATTTCACGATCATCAACACCCGTGGCCACAACGCCGCCATGAAATGTTTTGATCCGTTCGGCAACGGCCATGGACACTTGCAAACCTTGCGAAATGTCGCCCGTCACGTGATCACCACCCAGCCGCACAGAATCCGCATAAATCATGTGCTTCTTCATAAAAATCGAAATACCGGTTGATCCGCCACCCATATCAATACACGCGGCGCCAAGTTCCTGCTCATCTTCCACCAGCGATGAAACCGCCGATACATAAGAAGATGAGGCAAGCCCCGCGACCTCAAGATCACAGCGCTTAATACAATGCAGCAAATGGCCAACAGCTGTACGATCAACGGTCATCAAGTGCATATCAGTTGACAATTGATTGCCGGTTTGGCCGCGCGGGTCACTAAACCCCGAGCGATGATCAATGGCAAAATTGATCGGTTGGGCGTGCAACACCTCGCGCCCTGCGCCGTAATCGGGCACATCACACATGGAAAGAACATGCGCGACGTCATTGTCGGAAATCACATCCTGCTCCAGATCAATCGTGCCTGCCAACCCGTAGGAGCGCGGATGCGCGCCGGAAAAACACGCAATTGCATGATCAACACGCAGATTAGCCATCTTTTGTGCGGCTTGTACCACGGTGCGAATGGCGCGTTCCGTTTCCTGCATGGCGTGAATTTCGCCAAACCGCACGCCGCGCGAGCGGGTTGTGGCCGCTCCGATAACCCGAAAGGATGATTGCCCGGCCATTGATCCAATACCATCGGATTCGCGGAACTTTTCCGTTCCATCAAAGCGCAGGATCAAGCAGGCAATTTTGGATGTGCCCACGTCTAGAATGGCAATCACGCCCCGTTGCATTGCCGATTTGCGCCGATTGCGCATTTGTCGCTGGGTTGCGTATAGTTCGCTCATTTTAGTCTCCCAATTCTTCTTGTTTGATCCGCTGTAACGCTTCAAGCGCGGTTGAAGCCACACGGAGTGTCGGGCGTTTTTCAATTCTCATATCCACGATAACAATATCGCGGGCTAACATTTCTTGCGCTGAATTCAGCACAATCACACGTTCCAATGCGCGTTCCGGATTTGATACCGGTAACAAAATACGCTGTCCGCGATCCAGCACCAAATCCCATCGGCGTTCCCCGACGCGCACCAAACCGCGCAGACTATTGCGAATGGGGGCTGCCGCCTTGATCAGAGTCAGCGCCTCTTTAGTGGCCAAATTTGCGCCTTTTCCGGTAATTAACGGAAGATCGCCGCGCTCGCCCCGAGCCAAAAGGCTGGCTACAACATGGCCGGTTTCATCCAGCATTTTCACACCGTCCGGCCCGCGCCAAACGATCACCGGTTCACGTTCACGAATGGATACATCCAGCACACCGCCATTGCCCACCTTGATATCCACGGACTTAACCGCACCGATATTCGCAATCGTGTTGCGCATGCCTTCCAGATCCAGATCAAACGCGGTGACCGGAAATTGCAAAGGAACTGCGGCTTGGATTGCTATGCTCAGGGTTGGGCTTGCCCCTTCTATCACCATTTTATTCACAGTGAATTCAGGCCGTTTTTCAATGGATTGGCGAATTTCGGTAAGCTTGTCTGTTAACGCCTGTTGGCGCGCAGGCGCCAGCACATAGGCCGCGACCAGATAAATGATCAAAAAGGTAGGCAAGCCAACGCGCAACGCCCGGCGCACGGTTGGGATCAACCACAATCGTTGCATCCGATACGCCGTGCGGCTGGGGGCCGGATCGCGTAGAGGGGCCACTATTTGAGGGATCACCTGTTGCATGAAGCATCCTCCACCAGCCATTTGCACAATTCGAGGAACGAAATTCCCGTGTGTGCGGCCTGTTCAGGGGCAAGGGATGTCGGAGTCATACCCGGCTGGGTATTGGTTTCAAGCAGGATCAACCCGTCAAGACCACGGGTTTCATCCCAGCGAAAATCCGTACGGCTAAGACCACGACAGCCAAGCACGTTATGCGCACGCAGCGCGTAATCCAGACAGGCATCGGTAATTTCTTGCGGTAAATCGGCGGGCACCACATGGCGTGACCCACCTTCGACATATTTAGCATCGTAATCATACCAACCATCCGTCAAGATATCTGTCACCACCAAGGCACGGCCATCCATCACTGCGACGGTCATTTCGCGCCCTGGCGCGAAAGCCTCGACCATCAAGGTGGCAGGCATATCAGAATCCAGCACAGGCGGGCCCTTTGCGCCTTCGTCCACCAGATAGATGCCAACACTTGATCCTTCGCGGTTTGGTTTAACCACGTAAGGCGGTTTCAAAATATGATTTGCTTGCACCGCCTCGCGTGTTGAAAGAACACTTTCACATATAGGCAATCCGGCGGCCACATAGGCTTCCTTTGTGCGCGCTTTGTCCATCGCCAAAGACGAGGCCAGAACGCCGGAATGCGTATAGGGAATTTGCATCCATTCAAGCAGGCCCTGCACACAGCCATCTTCACCCCAGCGGCCATGCAGGGCATTAAACACAACATCGGGGGAAATTTCAATCAGGCGTGCAGCAAGGTCAGGCCCAGCGTCCACCTCAACCACATTATATCCGATATCCCGAAGCGCGGCAGCGCATTCTCGCCCCGAGGAAAGTGAAACTTCGCGTTCGCGCGAAGGCCCTCCCATCAATACCGCCACTTTCGGGGATTGCCTGCTCGACATACCCGTTACCATTTATCCAAGGGCCATTTTTGGCCCGTTATTATTATTTTTCGCCTTCCGCAGGTTCTCCGACCCGCATGATTTCCCATTGTAACGTTAAACCACTTGATTTGAAAACCCTTTTTCTGACCTCTTCACCCAGTTTTTCAAGATCTGTTGCGGTTGCATCCCCTGTATTGATCATAAAGTTCGGGTGTTTTTCGCTCATCTGTGCCCCGCCAAGCTGAAAGCCGCGCAAACCCGCATCGTCAATCAGCTTCCAAGCCTTCAAATCATGCACATCATCTTCGCTGCCTGTGGAGCTGAAACCCGCCGGATTGCGAAAGGTGGAACCGGCGCTGCGCTCTTTGGTGGGTTGGCTTGCGTTGCGCTTTGTGAGCTGCTCGTCCATCCGCTTTTTCAGTGCGTCCGTATCACCGTATGGTGCCTTGAACGTGACCTCAACCAGAACCCAGCCATCGGGTAAATCGCTTTGGCGATACTGAAAATTCAGATCATCCGCCGAAAGGGTTACAACCTCCCCTGCCCGCGTCACGGCTTTGGCGCTCACAAACACATCGGCCGCATAGCTGCCGTAACAACCCGCGTTCATCCGCACGGCCCCGCCAATCGCTCCGGGGATGGTGCGCAGAAATGTCAGGTCAAGCCCCGCATCAGCGGCCTTGCGCGCCACGTGTTGATCCAGCGCGGCCACTCCTGCTGTGACCAGATTACCATCGATCGAAATCGTATTAAACCCGCGCCCCATGCGGATCACCACCGCACGGATACCGCCATCGCGCACAATCAGATTGCTCCCAACCCCTATGGGAAACACTGGGATTTCGGGATTAAGCGCGCTTAAGAACGCGACCAGATCATCCACATCGACAGGCTGAAACAGCACATCACACGGCCCACCAACGCGAAGCCACGTCAGATCGGCCAGAATTTTATTTTCGGTATAGGTACCGCGCACTTTGGGAAGGGTATCAATCATGGACAAGGGTTTAGCGATTACCAAGAAAAACACAAGTGACGCGTTTTCCCCGGGGTCAGGCCCCATAATGATTGCCAACCCGCCGCCTGCGGCCTACATAAAAAGCAACAGTTAAAGAAAGTTTCGATATGATCCCTGTTCAAGGACACAAAGACAAAAAAGTTGCGGTTTTAGGGTTGGGGCGCTCAGGTTTGGCAACCGCAATCGCGCTTGAAGCCGGTGGCGCGATCCCTGTGGTTTGGGATGATAACGAAGCTGCCCGTGATGCGGCGGCCGCTAAAGGATACCCGTCAACCGATCTACGCAAAGCTGACGTTTGGGACGATATCGCCACACTGATCGTTTCCCCCGGAATTCCACATCTATATCCGGCTCCTAATCCGGTGGTGCGCAATGCCCAATCCGCAGGCGTGCAGATTGACAATGATATCAGCCTGTTTTTCCGTTCTTATGCGACCCACGAATGGGATGATTTTGACATTGCGCCACAGGTGGTTGCAATCACCGGTAGCAACGGAAAATCAACCACGGCAGCCCTGATCCATCATGTGTTGCAACACGCCAACCGCCCGGCGCAGCTGGCGGGGAATATTGGGCGCGGGGCGCTGGATATTGATCCGGCTCATGATGGCGAAGTGGTAGTGCTGGAACTGTCAAGTTACCAAACCGAACTGGCACGCGCGCTTACCCCTGATGTAGCGGTGTTTACCAATCTTTCGCCGGATCATCTGGATCGCCACGGTGGCATTGGCGGTTATTTTGCCGCCAAACGGCGTCTGTTTACCGAAGGTGGGCCGGATCGGGCGGTAATTGGTATTGACGAGAACGAAGGGAAATTCCTGGCAGGGCTTATGGCCGAAGGGCCTAGTGACGATCGGGTGATCCGTATTTCGGTTGAAGGCAAGCTTACAGGCCCGGGCTGGATGGTGTTTGCGCGCAAAGGGTTTTTATCAGAGTATCGCAAAGGCCGTCAGGTTGCATCGATCGATCTGCGGGGGATTGCGGGCCTGCCAGGGACACACAATCATCAAAACGCCTGCTGCGCCTACGCGGCGGTGCGCACGCTTGGCCTTGCCCCCAAAGTGATCGAGGCGGCGCTAAAAACATTTGGCGGGCTGAAGCATCGCTCGCAAGTTATTCGGGTTTTGGATAGTGTGACCTATGTGAATGACAGCAAAGCCACCAATGTAGATAGCGCCGCTAAAGCCTTGCAAGCGTTCAAGGATATTCGCTGGATTGCCGGTGGGCAGGGCAAGGAAGGTGGTATTTCAGGGCTCTCACAACATCTTGGATCAGTGCGCAAAGCCTATTTGATTGGCGATAGTGCGGATGAGTTTGCCGCGCAGTTGGGTGACACCCCGTTTGAGCAATGCGGCACAATGGAACAAGCCATTCAAGCCGCTACCAAAGATGCACAAGCTGGCGATACTGTGCTGTTAGCCCCTGCGGCGGCCAGCTTTGATCAATACAAAAGCTTTGAACATCGGGGCGATGATTTTACCGATTTGGTGAATGTGCTGACATAAAAAGGCCCGCAAATTTTGTGGGCCAATTCCGTTTTTCAAGCCTACTTAAGCGGCGTGGACATGGATTGCTTCGTCCGTATCAACCATACCGGCATCTGGATCGTTATATGTATCAATGTCCAACTTGCCTTCGCTTTTGGCAACGATGGTTGACACAACCGCATCACCAGAAACATTCACCGCAGTGCGGATCATATCCATCAAACGGTCGACACCCAGAACAAGGCCGATACCTTCGACAGGCAAGCCAACACCCGGCACGCCCCGCCGTTCCGATTGACGCCAGAACCGACATCAGGATCACGGTAAGATAGCCGCCCATACCAAGGTGAACGCCGTATGCATTGGCGATAAACACTGTGGCAACACCCTGCATAATCGCGGTGCCGTCCATGTTGATCGTTGCCCCGAAAGGCACTGTGAAGGATGCAACAGAGTTGTTTACGCCAAACCGTTCTGTCACGGTGCGCATTGTCACAGGGATTGTTGCGTTAGAAGACGCTGTCGAAAAGGCAAACACTTGAGCGTTGTGAATTTTCTTCAAGAACAATGTTACAAAAAAGTAATTTTTTCTAGGTTGATCCTGCAATTGCAACACCAGCAGCCCACCCGGATGACCATGCCCATTGGAAATTATACCCGCCCAGCCAGCCAGTGACATCAACAACCTCACCAATGAAATACAGCCCCTTAACGGCCTTCACTTCCATTGTTTTGGAGGAAAGTGCATCTGTATCAACGCCACCAATCATGACTTCTGCGGTTCGGTAACCTTCTGAGCCAATTGGAACCAATTCCCAGTTGCTAAGCTGATCTATAAGTTTTGCCAGATATTCATTATTTAAATCGGCAATATTCCCCTTCCAGCCATAAAGCCCAGCCAGATAAGAAACCAGACGTTTAGGCAGGAAATCCCCCAAAACAGTCGTGATATCACGCCGCCCATTTTCGTGGCGTTTCTCTGTAAGGCGCGCAAGCAAATCACCATCTGGCCACAGATTTATTACGATAGGTCTGGTTTCACGCCAAAACGACGATATTTGCAAAATCGCAGGGCCAGAAAGGCCGCGATGCGTAAACAACAGCGCCTCGTCAAAACTTGTATCATTGCAGGACACCCGCACTGGCAAGGCAATTCCGGCAAGCGATGAAAGCCCGTCCAATACGGTGCCACTAAACGTAAGAGGCACAAGCCCCGCACGCGTTTCGGTGACGGGAACACCAAAGTGCTGCGCAAGATCAAGACCAAACCCCGTGGCACCCATTTTCGGAATGGGTTTACCGCCACAAGCCACAACAAAGTTACGACAGCTCAATTGCGCCCCGCCGATTAACGTTAGGGTAAATCCACCATCGGTTTTGGTAACATCCCGCACAGATGTTTCCAACCTAAGTTCAACCTTGGCGCGCTCCATCTCGGCCAACAGCATCGCCACAATTTCTCGGGCTGTATCGTCGCAAAACAATTGGCCAAGGGTTTTTTCATGATAGGGAATATCGTATTTCTGAACCAAATCCAGAAAATCCCACTGAGTATAGCGACTTAATGCCGACTTCATAAAATGCGGGTTGTTTGAAATGAAACATTCGGGCCCCGCACGCATATTGGTGAAATTGCATCGCCCGCCGCCAGAGATCCTGATTTTTTCACCGGCCTTTTTGGCATGATCTAAAACCAGGGTTCGCCCCCCACAGTGGGCTGCACACATCATCCCTGCCGCACCTGCGCCAAGAATTATGGTGTCATATGTGGCGTTTGTATCCATACCTGTCTTGATCATGAACCCGTCGCAGACGCAAGTTAATCAGCCTCATTTGCTTTTAGTCGGTTATTTAGTTGCAACAACCCCCACGCCAACGGAATAGCCAATAATCCGCCTACAGCAAAAACCAAAGGTTCGGCACCAAAATTTTCAAAGGCTTGGGTGTAAGCGTGAATGGCACCAAATGTCAGTGTTACATTCAACAAGCCGCGTTTGGTATTCAGGGCGGCATAAATGGCCATACAGGCCAAAAACACAGCCCATATAATAGCGTACATGTCGGCGCTTATGTGAATGGCCGTGGCGCGAAAGGCGTCTGTTGCGTCTTTGTAGGCCGCGTAGTCACTGTATTTTTCGGAGGTCCAGCGTCCAGCCCCCCAAATGGTTTCACCCACATAATCTCCCCACAGGCTTCCCACCAGGAAATTCATGTTCATCGTGATAAATCCAAGCACCATCAACATGCCAAAATGCCGCCCGTAACGTTCCGTCAGCTTTACAGAAGCCCATCCGCAGACCACCACAACCAAGGCCATCTGAACAAGAGAAAGCGTGGTTTCTGGCGAATAAAATGCGTAAACCGCATGCCAGTAATCCGTCGATACATCCAGCATTTGCGCAAGTGGCAGGATCGCAAAAACGCTGATAAACCGGATATCAAGAATTAACCCAACCGAGAATATGGTGATAGCCGCATAAGCATAAGCCATTTGCAGCAGCGCGCCCTCAGGCTGAAAACTGCCCAATCCGATTAAATGCAAGGCAAGGCCCATCAATAAAATTGGCCCGATTACAAATGGCGACGCCACGGTTCTGCGCCACATAAACAAGGTAGCCGCCAAAACCAACGCCCCCATGCCAAATAAATAGGGGGCGGCTGCCAGATCAAGCCGCTTTACCAGTTCAATACCTGATCCGCCCAACATCATTCCGGTGCCGATTAAAACCGCCGCATTGCCAAAAATTCCAAAATTTGACGACAAGAGCCGCAAAATGGCAGAGCCGCTGATCAAGGCCACAATACCAAAGATCGCAACGGGTAGCGGCGCCTCCAGCCAGAATATTAACCCGAATGTTGCGGTGATGATACCACCTAAAAGCAAAGTATTAATCGCAAGGGCGGATAATCTGTCTTTTGACCGCAAAATGATTTCATCGGCTTGCTGCTGCGAGATAACCCCGTCAGCGACAAGGCTGTGCGTGTTGGCAAGATAATCCATAAAATGTCAATGCTCCGATTGCTACTCCATGTTATATATAAACAATATGAACGACGTTCAAGGATGCGTGGGTGCATTTTAATCAAATTCATCTGTTATGTAACTGCCCCTAGCATATCATTCCTAAATGCGATAAAATGGCGTTAGATCCGAAAAATCGGGCGAATTTTTGAGGTAGTTAGGCGGTATCCCATGACAGAAATGGCGTATGGAGCGATTCCAACACGTGCAAGCGTGCCAATCTTGCCACGTTGGTGGCAAACGATTGATAAATTTACGATTTCCGCAATTTTGCTTTTGTTCGGTGTCGGGCTATTGCTAGGATTTGCCGCCTCCCCCCCGCTGGCGGAAAAGAACAATCTTGCGCCCTTCTATTTTGTCCGACGACAGGCGTTCTTTGGCCTTGTGGCATTGCTTGCAATGATTATCACTTCAATGATGTCGCCGTCTTTGGTGCGTCGGTTGGCCGTATTTGGCTTTGTGGTGTCTTTTACGGCGGTTGTGTTCTTACCCATTTTTGGCACTGATTTTGGCAAAGGCGCTGTGCGCTGGTATTCGCTTGGCTTTGCCTCGATACAGCCATCAGAATTCCTGAAACCGGGTTTCATCGTACTTGCGGCGTGGCTTATGGCTGCTAGTCAGGAAATTAACGGGCCTCCGGGTAAAACCATTTCGCTGGTTCTGGTTGTTGTTGTGGTTGGATTTTTGGCCATGCAGCCCGATTTCGGTCAATCAGTTTTGATCCTGTTTGGCTGGAGCACGATGTATTTTATTGCTGGCGCGCCGTTGATTTTATTGCTTGGCATGGCGGGTATTACCCTGTTCGCCGGAAGCGTCGCTTATAACAATTCCGAACACTTTGCCCGCCGCATCGACGGATTTCTATCCACCGATATCGACCCGACCACGCAAATTGGCTATGCAACCAACGCCATTCAGCAAGGCGGATTTTTCGGCGTTGGCGTTGGCGAAGGTCAAGTAAAATGGCAACTTCCCGATGCCCATACCGATTTCATTATCGCGGTTGCTGCCGAAGAATACGGCTTGATACTGGTGTTGTTTGTGATTGCCTTGTTTATGGTGATCACCGTGCGCTCATTGCTGCGTTTGTTAAAAGAACGTGATCCGTTTGTGCGCCTTGCCGGAACAGGGCTTGCCTGTATTTTCGGGGTTCAGGCGATGATCAATATGGGCGTTGCAGTGCGTCTACTTCCGGCCAAAGGCATGACATTGCCGTTCATTTCTTATGGCGGGTCATCCTTGATTGCGGCGGGGATCACCATGGGGATGCTGCTGGCCTTCACCCGCACCCGCCCTCAAAGCGATCTTGACGATCTCTTTGGCGCAAAAAGGACATCGTAATGGCAGATCAACCACTATTGATTTTGGCGGCTGGCGGCACGGGCGGGCATATGTTCCCGGCCCAAGCACTGGCCGAAGAAATGCTGGCGCGCGGCTGGCGTGTCAAGCTTTCGACAGATGCGCGTGGCGCGCGCTATACCCAAGGATTTCCGCAACAAGTTGAAGTGGACGTCATCGCTTCGGCGACGTTTGCACGTGGTGGCGTCGCCGCAAAATTTCTGGTGCCGTTTCGCATTCTTGGCGGGGTTATCGCCTCTATCACACGGCTTTCGCGCGACAAGCCTGCCGCGGTTGTCGGCTTTGGCGGATACCCGTCTATTCCGGCATTGGCTGCGGCTTGGATATTGCGCCTGCCGCGAATGCTTCATGAACAAAACGGGGTTTTAGGACGGGTGAACCAGCTGTTTTCCAAACGGGTGGATTTGATCGCCTGTGGGACATGGCCCACCACATTGCCTGACGGGGTGCAAAGCGAATATATCGGTAATCCCGTGCGCGCTGCCATTCTGGAACGGGCTGGATCAGGTTATATTGCACCGGGTGATTACCCGATGTCGGTCCTGGTGATGGGCGGTTCGCAAGGGGCGCGGATTTTATCTGATATTGTGCCCCCTGCCATTGCCAATCTACCCAGCCCGATGCGCGGCTTTGTGCGCGTATCCCATCAAGCTCGCGAAGAAGATCTGGAACGGGTTTCCGCCTTTTATAGCGAACACGGAATTGACGCCGACGTGCAAACCTTTTTCAACGATGTGCCCAAGCGCATGTCCGAAGCACAGCTGGTGATATCCCGCGCTGGCGCATCATCGGTGGCTGATATTTCAGTGATTGGCCGCCCGTCAATTTTGATCCCGCTGGCTTTCGCCATTCGGGATGAGCAAACAGCCAATGCGCGCACTTTGGTCGAGGCCCAAGCCGCGGTATTAATTCCGGAATCAAACCTAACGCCAGACACATTGGGTGATCAAATTCAATCCATCTTTGAAAATCCGAACGGCGCAAATTCGATGGCCAACGCTGCGTTATCATGTGGCAAACCCGACGCGGCAAGCGATCTTGCCACGCTGGTTGAAACACTGGCCGAGTCAGGAAAAACCAAATGAATTCAGCAACTAAACTGCCTATTGAACTGGGCGCGATCCATTTTGTTGGCATAGGCGGGATCGGTATGTCCGGTATTGCCGAAGTATTGTTAAATCACGGCTACCAGGTGCAAGGATCAGATCTGAAAGCCAGCAAAATCACCGATCGGCTAGAGAAATTAGGCGCGACGATTTTCGTTGGTCAACGCGCGGAAAACCTTGAAAATGCCGAGGTTGTGGTGATTTCATCTGCGATTAAACCCGGTAATCCCGAGCTGGACAGCGCCCGCGCGCGTGGCCTTCCGGTGGTGCGCCGTGCCGAAATGCTAGCTGAATTGATGCGATTAAGATCCAATGTGGCGGTCGCTGGCACCCATGGTAAAACCACCACAACAACAATGGTGGCAACGCTGTTGGATGCTGGGGGGCTTGACCCGACGGTGATTAATGGCGGCATCATCCATGCTTACGATTCAAACGCCCGTATGGGGGGCGGTGAATGGATGGTGGTCGAGGCCGACGAAAGCGACGGCACCTTTAACCGCCTGCCCGCCACAATCGCCATTGTCACCAACATTGATCCTGAACATATGGAGCATTGGAAAACCTTTGATAATCTGCGCCAAGGCTTTCATGATTTCGTGTCGAACATTCCATTTTACGGATTGGCCGTGTGCAACACCGATCACGCCGAGGTGCAGGCTTTGGTTGGCAAGATCACCGACCGCCGTGTGGTCACATACGGCTTTAACACCCAAGCCGATGTGCGGGCAATAAACCTGACCTATAAACGTGGTGTGGCGCATTTTGATATTCAGCTGAATAATGAAGACAATGTGATCAGGGATTGCACCCTACCGATGCCCGGAGATCACAATATTTCCAATGCCTTAGCCGCTGTTTCTGTGGCGCGGTATCTGGGGATGAAGCTTGCGGAAATCCGCGAGGCCTTGGCCAATTTCAAAGGCGTAAATCGCCGTTTCACCCGCATTGGTGAATTCAACGGCGTGACAATTATCGACGACTATGCCCACCATCCGGTAGAAATCACTGCGGTTTTAACCGCCGCACAACAAGCCACCGAAGGGCGTGTGATTGCAGTGCATCAACCGCACAGATATTCGCGCTTGCATGACCTGTTCGAGGATTTTTGTTCCTGCTTTAACGACGCCGATGTGGTGGGCATCACCGATATTTTCGCCGCCGGAGAAGAACCGATCAAGGGGGCAAGCCGTGATGATTTGGTGGCCGGTCTGATAACCCACGGGCACCGCCACGCCCTTGCTGTGGCGGATGAGAACGCGTTGGTGAACCTGATCAAAGCCGAGGCCAAACCGGGTGATCTGGTGGTGTGTCTGGGGGCCGGTACCATCAGTGCATGGGCCAATAATCTGCCCAATCGCCTGTGACGCCGTCACTGATATTTGCCGCCGCATGGATGTTGCTGGCCAATGTTCTGGCGATGTTGCCAAGCACCGATAATTACTGGCGCCGCGCCTATATCCTGATGGCCTCGGGCGTGCCGCTGGCGGGCTGGGTGTTTTGGCAAAACGGGCTGTGGTGGGGGCTTGGATTTATCGCGGCGGCTGTGGCTGTTTTAAAATGGGCGCTGCTCTATTTCTGGCGCAAATTACGCGGCAAATCAGGCTGAATTCACTGTATGGCAAACGTATGGCAAATGTATGGCAAACGTATGGCAAACGTAGTGCAAATTTTACGTGTCATTTGGCCAAAAACCAACGTCATAAAACAAATGTAGGGCGGGGTTTACCCGCCGTTCATAGCCTTCTCAACGCACCTTAAGTGTGGCCAATCCGATCAGTGCCAGCACCAGCGCGATGATCCAGAACCGGATCACAATCTGCGGCTCGGCCCAGCCCTTTTTCTCGTAATGATGATGGATAGGGGCCATCAGGAAAACGCGTTTTTTGGTCTTCTTGTAATAAAGCACTTGAATGATCACCGACATTGCTTCAGCTACAAAAACCCCACCAACAATCGCCCAAACGATTTCGTGTTTGGTCACAACCGCAATCACCCCCAAACCTCCACCAAGAGCAAGCGAGCCTGTGTCGCCCATGAACACCGCCGCAGGCGGGGCGTTATACCATAAAAATCCAAGCCCGCCGCCAATCAGCGCCGAGGTGAAGATCAACAACTCACCAGTATCGGGTACATAATGCACATCCAGATATTCGGTAAAATCCACACGGCCCACCGCATAGGCAATCACCCCCAGTGTTCCGGCGGCGATCATCACCGGCATAATTGCCAAACCGTCCAGACCATCGGTTAAATTCACCGCATTGGCCGAGCCAACGATCACAATCACCACAAACGGAATATACATATACCCCAGATTAATCAGCGTATCCTTGAACACAGGTAAGGCGAGTTGGCCAGACAAATCCACCGGATGTAAACGCGTTGCCCAGTATCCGGCGATCACCGCAACGATAATCCCAAGCCCAAGGCGGATTTTGCTGGATACACCCGCCGTGTTATGTTTGCTCACCTTGGCGTAGTCATCGGCAAATCCGATCAGACCAAACGACATGGTGACGAACAAAACCAGCCAGATATATTGATTATCCAGCCGCGCCCATAACAGCGTCGAAAACAGAATTGCGCTTAAAATCAACAACCCGCCCATTGTCGGGGTGCCTGCCTTTACAAAATGGCTTTCTGGCCCATCATCGCGGATCGGCTGGCCCTTGCCTTGTTTGCGGCGCAGCATGTTGATCAAAGGTTGGCCAAACAAAAATCCGAACACGAGGGCGGTAAAAAACGCTCCGCCGGACCGCACGGTGATATACCGGAATAAATTGAAAAAATCGCCGCCGTCGGAAAGTTCACTTAGCCAAAATAACACTTAAAATATCCCTATACCTGTTCCTGTTTGGCGCTTTGCCCCAATTTTTGGATGGCGTCAACAACCACGCGCGCTTTTGACCCGAGCGAGCCCTTAACCAGCACCACATCCCCCGCATCCACAAGCTGATGCACAATCGTCGCCAATTCAGCGGATTTTTCAAACCATTGGCCGCGTTTGTGATCTGGCAACGCCTCCCACAAAGCGCGCATCAAGGGGCCAAAGCAATGCACTGTGTCAATATCAGCCATCGCCGCGTGACTGGCCATTTGGGCATGCAAGGCAGCCTCGTCCGCGCCCAATTCCAGCATATCGCCAAGCATGGCAATACGCCGTCCGGTTTCAATACGTCCTAGCCCGTTTTTAGGCTGACTAGCCGCCAGAATATCCAGCGACGCCCCAAGCGACGTTGGATTGGCATTATACGCATCATCAATCAGATCAAGGGTTTGATCACGCTCAACGGCATCAAGCAAAACCGTTTCCAGCACGCCGCGCCCCATCGGAGGCACCCACAGCGCCATATCATTGGCGGCCAATGCCACATCCAGATCAAGTGCGCGAACCACAGCAAGCACACCCAAGCCATTGATTAAAAAATGTTTTCCCAGGCTGTTCACTTTGAACATCACCACGTCTGTTGCGATACGGCCAAGGGCAATTGTCATGTTTTGGGCAAAAGACGTTTCTAACAGCGTGAAATCATTTCCATCTGTTTCGCCAAACCGCACACAGGTCAAACCGCAGGTGGCTGCATAACCCATCAGAATCGGCGTGGTGCCCATATCGCCATTCACCACCGCAACGCCACCCTGCTCTACCCCGTCAAAGATCGAAGCCTTTTCCTGCGCGATCCCGTCCAGCCCGTCAAATGCCGCCATATGTGCCGCTGCCACATTGGTGATCATCGCCACATGCGGGCGGGCCATCTTGGAGAGTGGTGCAATTTCGCCCGGGTGATTCATGCCGATTTCAATCACGGCAAAATTACTGTCCGCCGGCATCCGGGCCAAGGTGAGAGGCACACCCCAATGATTGTTAAAGCTGCGCTCGGCCGCGTGCACTTTGCCTTGCCGTGTCAAAACACTGCGCAACATTTCCTTGGTCGAGGTTTTGCCAACCGATCCGGTGACGCCGATGACTTTGGCCTTGGTGCGGGCGCGCGCCGCAACGCCCAAGGCTTGCAGCGCGGTCAGAACGTCCTCAACAATCAGCAATGGCGCATCAGCAGGCACACCGTCGGGAATATGCGACACCAAGGCTGCCGCGGCGCCGTTTTCCAAAGCTTGTGCAACAAAATCGTGGCCATCGCGCACATCCTTGAGGGCCACAAACAAATCGCCAGCTTGAATTTCACGGGTATCTATGGAAACGCCGTTTGCTTCCCATGCGCAAGTGGAGCGCCCGCCTGTGGCTGCAGCGGCGTCTTGTGACGTCCAAAGCGCACTCATGCCAAACGGCCTTCTAAGGCGGCAACGGCCACGCTGGCCTGCTCCACATCGTCAAACGGCAGGATATCATCGCCAACGATCTGCCCGCTTTCGTGGCCTTTGCCAGCGATTAACAGCGCATCACCGGGTTGCAGCACGTCAACGCCACGCAAAATCGCTTCGGCGCGATCCGCCACTTCGATCGCTTCGGGGCAACCTTGCATCACCATGCGGCGAATATCGGCCGGGTTTTCGGTGCGCGGATTATCATCGGTAACAAACACCAGATCGGCATGTTTGGCCGCCGCCTGCCCCATTAATATGCGTTTTGCGGTGTCGCGA
>CAMZKY010000130.1 GCA_947311455.1 uncultured Marinosulfonomonas sp.
CCCAACGCCCCGTAAAGCGCATTACAGGTGGCTTGCGACACCTCGGTATTGCCCGCAATCACCGCAGCGGGGTATTCAGGGTTTAACATTGTGCCCTTTGGGGCAATGATTTTCAAGGGTTTCAAGCAGCCCTGATTCAGCGGAATATCCGCCCCCACCAAGGTGCGGAAAACATACAAAACCACCGCACAACACACCGCATAGGGGGCGTTGTAATTGCCGCTGTGCTGGGCCGAGGTTCCAGTGAAATCAATCACCGCCGTGCGGGCTTTTTTGTCAACCTTTACAGAGACTTCAATGATTGCCCCATGATCCATAGGATAGGAAAAAGAGCTGTCTTTCAGCCGGTCGATCACGCGGCGCACGCTTTCTTCGGCGTTGTCTTGCACATGGCCCATATAGGCCTGCACAACATCCGCACCGAACTGCTCAATCACCCCCAATAATGCCTGCCGTCCGGTTTCATTCGCCGCCACTTGTGCCTTTAGGTCGGCCATGTTCTGTTCGATGTTACGACACGGATAGGTGCAAGACGACAGCACCGAAACCGCGCGTTCCTCGGCCAGAATCCCGCGCTCCACCAGCCGGACGTTATCAATCAAAACACCTTCTTCATCAATATGCGTGCTATCCGGCGGGGCCGATCCCGGGGTGCGCCCACCGATATCGGCATGGTGCCCACGTGACCCCAGCCAGAACAGGATTTCGCCCTGCACAAATACCGGCGTCACCACCGTTACATCGGGCAAATGGGTGCCGCCATTATAGGGCGAATTCAGCATGAATGCGTCACCCTCGTGGATGTCTCCGGCGTTTTCGCGCATCACGGTTTTGATACTGTCAGACATGCTGCCCAGATGCACCGGCACATGGGGCGCGTTGGCCACCAGATCGCCACGCACATCAAAGATTGCGCAGGAAAAATCCAGTCTTTCCTTGATGTTAACCGACCACGAGGTATTGGCCAGCGTCGCGCCCATCTGATCGGCGACTGACATAAACAGGTTGTTGAACACTTCTAATAGCACAGGATCAGCATCGGTGCCCGCCGCGGTTTCACGGGCCTTTTTCACCGCGCGCTCCACAATCAGATTGCCCAACGGATCAACCCGCGCTGACCAGCCATTTTCGATCACATTGGTGCCTGTCGGTTCGGTGATAATTGCGGGGCCAACAACCTGTGATCCCACCCCCAGATCCTGACGATCAAACAGCGGCGCACCCTGTGCCACCCCTTCGGCATAGATCGAAAGCGCGGCAATCGGGGCAGGCGATTGAACACCACCTGCTGCCGCTGTTTCCGGCACCCGCCCTGTTTCGCCAATCGCTTCGGAGCTGACCATTTCAAACAGCAGCGCCCGATCCGGCGAAATAAACCCGAACCGCTGTTTATGGGCCCTTTCAAAGGCGGCGCGCATGTCGATAATACTGCCAAACACCACCTCAAGCGATTGGTGCGATCCGTCATAGCGCAGGTAGGCATGATCGACGCAATGCACCGTTTCAACGCCCTGCAATTTCACCTCCTGCACCGCATCTTTTCGTATATTTTCAAGAGTTTGTGCGGCGATTCCAGCATCCGCCAGCGGCAAATCAACCTGCCGTTCACGCAGCGCCCTGATTTCGGCAAGGCCCATCCCGTAAGCGGATAAAACCCCCGCATATGGATGCACGATGATCCGGCTCATCCCCAAGGCATCCGCCACTAGACACGCATGTTGCCCCCCCGCGCCACCGAAACATTGTAGGGTATAGCCCGTCACGTCATGGCCCCGTTGAACCGAAATTTTCTTGATCGCGTTGGCCATATTATCCACCGCAATCCGCAGATAGCCTTCGGCCACGGCTTCCGGTGATTGTGATGGCTTTCCAGTGGCTTGGGCAATTTCATTGGCAAGCACCATAAACTTTTCGCGCACCACATCTGCATCCAGCGGCAAGTCACCATTCGGGCCAAACACATGGGGGAAATGATCGGCGTTCAGCTTGCCTAGCATCACGTTGCAATCGGTCACCGTCAGAGGGCCGCCGCGCCGATAACAGGCCGGGCCGGGATCGGCACCCGCACTTTCGGGGCCAACCTGAAAGCGCCCGTCAGCAAATGTAAGGATCGATCCACCGCCCGCCGCCACCGTATGAATATCCATCATCGGCGCACGCATCCGCACGCCTGCCACTTCGGTTTCAAAGCTGCGTTCGTATTTCCCTGCATAATGGCTGACATCCGTCGAAGTGCCGCCCATATCAAAGCCGATCAGCCGATCAAAACCCGCCGCTTCACCGGTTTTCACCATCCCGACAATACCACCAGCAGGGCCGGATAAAATGGCGTCTTTGCCCTGAAATAATTTGGCGTCGGTTAACCCGCCATTGGATTGCATGAACAACAACCGATAACAGCCCCCCTGCCCCACATCCAGTGCATCAGCCACCTGTGAAACATAGCGGCGCAGGATTGGCGATAGATAAGCATCCACAACCGTTGTATCGCCCCGACTGACCAGCTTGGCCAATCGCGATACCTGATGGCTGACGGATACTTGCGTAAAGCCAATATCATCGGCGATTTGTGCGACCCGCGCTTCGTGATCAGGATTGAGGTAACCGTGTAGAAATGCAATCGCCACGGCCCGTAAACCATTGTCATAAGCCTGTTGTAAAGCATTGCGTGCACTGGTTTCGTTCAGAGGTGTCACAACATCCCCGTACGCGCCCATACGTTCGTCAATTTCGGCAACGGTTTCATAGAGCAAATCAGGGCGTTTAATTTCCAGATCAAACAATTTCGGGCGCGTTTGATAACCGATTAGCAACAGATCGCGAAAGCCTTTGGTAATGAGCAATAAAGTACGTTCGCCCTTGCGCTCCAACAACGCGTTGGTGGCCACGGTTGTGCCCATTTTAACGGCCCCGATTACCCCCGGCGGCAGAGGTTCATCTGCGCCCAGGCCCTGCAATTCGCGAATGCCTTGAACGGCGGCGTCACGGTATCGTTCGGGATTTTCCGACAGTAATTTCTGCGTCAGTATTTGACCATCGGGACGGCGCCCCACAACATCGGTAAAGGTGCCGCCACGATCAACCCAGAATTCCCATTGTGCTTTGCTCATTTGTTGCCTCATTGGACGCGTCATCGCAAACCATAACATGATCGGTTAAACGCGTGTAATTGTTTCAGTTCGGCGAAAACATCCCCGCGCTTCAACGCACAAACTAATCCTTGAATCTGTCCATAAGTTTTTGCATCGGACTGCGATCATCTACTTTCTCAGGCCTTGCCGGTTTCAAATTTTTAGATGCAGCTTTAACACCTGTTGACGGACGCGACGGATTTACCCGCAACGCGACGGCATTCAAAAACCGCCCGTTGTCATCATCGGCCAAATACCCCACGCCATCACCGATACCACGCAATAAATCATCCAGCCACTCTTCATCGGCGCGGGCAAAATCATGCAAAACATATCCCGCAACGCGGTCTTTATGGCCCGGGTGCCCGATCCCCATGCGCACGCGCCCGTAAGCTTCGCCAATATGCTGATGGATCGAACGCAGGCCGTTGTGACCTGCATGACCGCCACCATGTTTCACCTTGATCTTGCGTGGTGCCAGATCCAATTCATCATGAAACACAACCACATCATCCGGCGTTAGTTTGTAAAATCGCATGGCCTCGCCCACGGATTGTCCCGACAGGTTCATAAAGGTTTCTGGCTTTAGCAAAACCACCTTTTCGCGGCCTAAACGGCCCTCGCAAACCGAACCCTGAAACTTACCGCGCCACGGGCCAAATCCATGATCAGAAGCAATCTGCTCCAGCGCCATAAAACCGATGTTATGACGGTTCTGCGCATATTTCGCGCCGGGGTTTCCAAGGCCTACAAATAGATGCACAGAATTTCTCCGATTAATTATTTTGTTGTATTATTAGGAAACTGTTAAGAAGGTTGCAACTAAGCGCAAGTATAAGAAAGAGCAAAATTTGGCACGATTTATATTACGAAAGCTAAAAATCCAAGTTCCCGATCACCTAATGAACGATGCTATGGTTAAGGCCCTTGAAACCGGGCGCTATGAATCTTCGGAATCTATAGCGCTGGAAAAACACCTGCGCATGGATGACAGGGTGCTAGAATTAGGCGCAGGAGCTGGATATCTTACCATGCAGATTGCACAGCGTATTGGTTCTGAAAGCCTGTTAACGGTTGAAGCAAATCCAAAAATGTTGTCGGTCATCGAAAATAATCTGGTCGAAAACGATATTACAGGCGTAACCGTAGTTAATGCGGCGGTAGTATCAGATAGCACAAATTCTGAATACATCACCTTTCATATAACTGCAGCGTTCTGGGCATCTTCACTGGATACAGCGCTGACCAAAAAATGGAAATCCACCAAATCTGTTGATGTGCCCGCTGTGAAATTCAGTGAATTGCTGCAAGAGCATCAACCAACAGTGATAATGATGGATATCGAAGGCGGCGAGGCCGACCTGTTTGATGCAATCTGGCCCGATCACATACGCCTGCTCATTATCGAATTACACCCACGAGTTTATGACGATACCATAATCAAAAAAATATTTGATCAGATGTCAAATTCTGGTCTTACGTATTGTCCAAACGGATCGCGCGGGGATGTTGTGGTGTTTAAAAGAGTGACGAATGATTGATTGTGCAAAATATAACACGGGGCCAACTGGCCCCGTGCGAAATTCACTCCAAAGATAGCAAAGTTTACTCTTCGCTGCCCTCTGCTGCGGCGGCTTCTTCGCCTTCAGGTGCCTCAGCGGCATCATCTTCATCTTCGCCTTCAGAACGCAAGCTGCTTGGCGCTTGAATGTTGGCAACCACAAAATCACGATCGGTGATTGTCGGGGTTACACCTTCGGGCATAGTGATGCTTGAAATGGTGATTGTATCACCCACTTCCAAACCGGCCAGATCAACAGTGATGTGATCCGGAATATCACCCGCCAGAACGCTAAGCTCAACTTCGGGGCGCACAACGGTCAGGGTGCCGCCTTTTGCCAGTCCTTCACATTTGTCTTCGTTGATAAACGCAACGTGAATGGCCATATCCAGACGTGTGTCGCGCTTCAGACGCAAAAAATCAACGTGGATCGGCAGATCGTTCACCACATTCCGCTGAACGTCGCGGCAAACAACGCGCACGTCGTCATGGCCTTCGATTTTCATGTTGAACAAGGTCGACATAAAGCCGCCTGCGCGCAATGATTTGATCAAGTGGTTGAACGGCATGTTAATCGGGGTCGGGTCAACGCCGCCGCCATAAACAACACCGGGCACAAGGCCTTCACGACGTGCTTGACGGGCGGCCCCCTTGCCTGTCCCCTTGCGCTCTGTCGCGATAAAGTCTGGAATCTTGCCAGCCATAATTCTTCTCCTAGGTTAGTGCGGGATCCTCCAAGGGTGTAAACCCGCGTGAAACCGCGCGTATAGACGGAGTCGGGGGGAATGTGAAGGGGGTTATTATTCTTCTATTTTAATTTCTGAAGCCCAAAAGACTTAATTAAATCGGTTGCTTTATTTTTACCCCCTCGCATACCATCACTGGGTGTTTTCGGCACCATTTCAACGTTAAGCCCAAACATTTCGTCAGATGGGGTATATTTGGTGTGTTTACCATCTGTAGTTTTTGCATAACCTAAACTAGACAAGATAGCACCTATCTGTGCTGGCATTTGGTTGCCGTCACGGCCTGCGCTTTTAATTTGGTGAATAAGGGCGACAGCTCGGCCAGAAAATTCTGATCGCGCAAGTATCTTTTCCATCATTATCTTTGTTCTCCGATCAAAAGTTATAGCTGTATCCGACAAGCTTTCTTTTAAGAACAACCGCAATCTGTCTGAGAATTCGCCAGGGTACAATTCCGAACCAATGTTTTGAACCAAACCATCAGGTAGAAGCCCATCTGAATACACATCACTAGAATGGCGATTAGCTTCACTCAGAGCTAGTAATTCTTCAAGATTTGAGTTTTTTCTTTTAAGGCGTCAATTTCAGAATCAAATTGTTCCATGTATTGGGTCGCGGATTCAACTTGCCAGTGCAACATCTGACATTGCCTCATTGAATACCTGATTGGGAGTTCTGAAGCCAAGACATTTTCTGGGTCGATCGTTTAGCTTGTCCATAATGGCTTTTACCCCTTCATCGCTCAAACGCCCGA
>CAMZKY010000131.1 GCA_947311455.1 uncultured Marinosulfonomonas sp.
AAATTTATATGGTGCAACGCATCGTTCTGATTTGGTGCAGCTAAACCATTATTCTTTGCGGAGTGCTCAAAATTTTATGGTTAAGCGCGCGCGGGGCCTGCCCAATCATATGGATCGCGAAATTGGTCTCGGTTACTGGGTTGAGCGGAATTTCAATTCAGTAACAGATACCAGTATTGAGCGTATGATAACCGCAACGCAAATTAAGCTGGATGAATTGCGTTCGGTTCCGGAAATCAATGCGCTGCATTTGGCCGCTTTTGCACATCATAAGGCACGCTTTAATGAAATGATGACAAATCGCGACAATATTCAGCTGGTCTGGCATTTAATCTTAAGTGCAGGTAGCAGGCCGCCAGATAAGGCCGAAGCGCACGCGCAACTTGATCGTATTTTAAAGGTACAGAGCTGATATGGCGAATGTAAAAAATAAGAATAATGTATTTCTGAAACGGCGCATAAATACGCAAGATTTTGGCGAGGCCATTGTTCTGGATGCGATCGCATCGCCACGAGATCAAGGGCGCGACGCGAAGATTTTTTTTAAAACGGGCGTAGAGATTGGGCAAATCCGTCTTGGCAAAGGGATGCAATTTACCGATATGCGCAGCATTGGCGGTGGGGCAGTTCTAAGTTGTAAATCTATTGAACCCTCGGGAAAACTGCCTTTGGTAATTGCGGGAAAGCCGGTCAAAATAGAGGCAACGCCGCCAGAAACGGATCTGTTCAAAGATTTGAATGTGGGGTTTTCTATACGGAATGGCGAAACAGTTGAAACGGTTTTAGAATGGCTTGCCTATCACGTTAAACACCATGGGATGAATGCAGCATTGATCCTGAATCGCAGCCACCCTTCCAAAGACAAACAGTTTGACAATCAACTGAAAAAGCAAACGCTCAAGATCAAAGGGTTGAAGCGTCTGGTTTTGCTGGATTCAAAAGTGCCACTAGGGCAAATTGATTTACCCGAGGAAGCCCACCCTTTTAATGTTCCCGGTGCCCCTGGGAAAGATAGGATGGAAATCCCCAAGCCCGCCCCATGGGCCGCGCCCCTTGGGGAATTGCAGATATTTGAGCTGGCCCGTGCACGGTTTTTAGCCACTGCGCGTGCGGTGATGAATATTGAGACTTATGATTTGATTGCATTGTCGGATGGGGTAAACGTGTTTGATCGCGCCGTTACTGCGAGCACCGGTGTTATTCAATTAAATGGCCATCAGGTGTTCCCATGGCGCGTGCGGAATAACGCGGATGCAAAATTTGGAGATCACATTTGTCGTCAGTTTGATGCTAAAGGGACGCGCGCACGTTGGTGTGTTGCACCAAGTATAGCGGGCGAAAAAACTGTGTGGCGTTTGATCCGTATCGTTGGTAGCAATCCATCATTACGGGAACAACAGGATTTTTACCGTTGCATGGCCTTGCGCCACCCCACGGATACTGTTTCCAAGATTGTGCCTAAAACCAGTCTTGTCGAAGATGAAGGCTTGGTGGATTTGGCTACAAAAGAATTCAAACACAAACCCGTGCATCTGCCCGAAGAAAAATTCAAAAAACCCAAGACTGGCGACATAGACACCACCATCGTGACAACAATGAAAAACGAAGGTCCATTTATTTTGGAATGGTTGGCCTATCATCGGGTGATCGGCGTTAAGCATTTTCTGGTTTACACCAATGATTGCACTGATGGCACTGATACAATGTTGGATATGCTTCAGGAAAAAGGCTATGTCCAGCACCGCGATAATCCGTTCAAGGGCACAGATTTAAAACCTCAGCACGCAGCACTTCAAGCGGCGGATAATGAGGGCGTTGTCAAACATGCCGATTGGTTGATTTGCATGGATGTGGATGAGTTTATTGACGTTAAATGCGGGGACGGAACCCTAAAGGCGTTGTATGAAGCCGTTGGGGATTCTAACATGATTTCAGCTACTTGGCGTCTATTCGGCAATAACGATATTCACGAATTTGAAGATGCGCTGACAATCGAACAATACGATCACTGCGCACCGGAACTGATCCGCAAGCCTCATCAGGCGTGGGGGTTCAAAACCCTGTTTCGCAATGTCGGTATATTCAAGAAAATGGGTGTGCACCGCCCTAAAGGTTTGATCCCGCAATTGTGGGAAGAAATAAAATGGGTGAATGGCTCAGGCAAATCCATGCCTCAAAGCCTGTTTAGAAATGGCTGGCGTTCTACGACAAATACATATGGGTATGATTTGGTTCAGCTCAATCATTACGCAGTGCGGTGCGCCGAAAGCTTTCTTGTTAAGCGTGATCGGGGGCGGGTGAATCATGTCGATCGGGATCAAGGCTTGTCTTATTGGTTTCGGATGAACAATAATGCCGAAAAAGAAACGTCAATCATGCGAATGATTCCGGCTGTGCGCGCGGAAATGAACAAGATGATGCAAGACCCTGAAATCGCCGCCGCGCATGAATTTTCAGTGAAAGCGCACCGCGCCAAGATTGATGAATTGCGCAAGACGGAAAAGTTTTCAGCCTTTTATGAAGAATTAATCAATCCGAGGCTGGAAAAACTGTCAAAGCTCCATGGCAATTTTGGCGCAAATGTTTTTCTGGCGGGGCCAGAGTGTATCCCTGATGAAATCGTTGAAAAAGAACCCGGGAGCGATTTTTTCTTTACGGTTGAGAAGGGGGAAACCACGCACTAACCCAGCATTCTTGCGTTGACATGCAGGCAATATAATTACATATTTATTCACTAATAACCCCATAAAGAGGGTACTGTCGGGCAAATAGAAACAATAGGCGAAGTTATTCAATAATAATCGCCGGTTTGAGAGTAGAAATGGCACTTCCTGTTATAGGTTCACTTTGGATTGGCCCAGAACTTGGCTGGATGGAGCAATTGTGCTTGAAATCTTTCGTCGATCATGGCCACGAAACAATTCTCTATTGTTATGATGAAGTTAAGAATATTCCCGAGGGCGTTAAGGTTGAAGATGCTAACAATATTTTAAAAACCGACAACATCATTCGCCACGCCCGCACAGGCAGCCCTGCTTACCACGCCGATGTCTTTCGCCTCCACATGATCCAGCAAACCGGAAAAATTTGGGCCGATACGGATGCCTTTTGTGTGCAGCCTTGGAAACAGACCAAAAACAAGCATTTTCATGGCTGGATTTCGGACAAGAAACCACAGGTGAATAATGGTGTGCTAGGTTTACCTAAATCATCAAAAACTTTGGAAAAAATGCTGGATTTTACCAGTGATGAATTCCCAATCCCCCCTTGGCTAAGCGAAGAAAAGCGGGACGAACTGCAACGGCTTAAAGATAAAGGAGACGGGGTGCATGTTTCCCTACTTCCTTGGGGTGTCTGGGGGCCAGATGCGGTAACCTGGTTTTTGCAAGACACTGGCGAAATCAAACACTCGTTTGACAAGCATGTGATCTATCCGGTTCCCTTTAAAACAGGGCGGCACTTGTTAATTCCAGGACGCGCTGATGAAGTTCGTGCGATGATCAAGAAAGACACGCTTTCGATCCACTTCTGGGGGCGGCGATTTAGAAACATCTTGGTAAAACGGTTTCAAGGAGTTCTCGCCGAAGGCTCTTATGCGGATGAATTGTGTAAACGCCACGGAATTGTTCCCAAGCCCGTTCCGGCAACCCCAAAAGATACGAAGCCTACGGTCACCAACGATACCACCGAAATTCTGAAATCCCTTGATCTTGATGATGTGGTGGAAATTGCCGATATCAATGGTGGCGCGCCAGAATTGGCGATTGAGCTGCATAATCGATACGGGTGCAAAATTGATGTGCTTTGCCTTGGCCCAGAAGCCCAATTTATGGCGCCAACACAGCAGATAACAAACTATGTTAACACCCTTATAGATGCCGGTATTGATAAGGCGATGATCCGGCTGGTTGAAAATCAAAAATTTCTAAAATCGTATGATGTGTTGGCTTCGATCGGAAATTTTGGGACTCGGTATAAAATCAAACACCTCAAGCCACTTTTGACTAAAATTTTACACTCATCTTCAAGAGTGGTGTTTGATGTGCGATTGGGTAGTGGAACCTATCCATTTCTGAAAGATTTCGGTGGTTGCAACACATTGCGATCCCCTACCAAAGATATTTACGGGTTGGCCGTGATGTCTGTTGAGCCAAAATCCGGCCCTGTCGGTGAATGGTCTGCAATCGCGCAAACCCTGATTGGTAAAGACGGGTTTTACCGCGAAACAGATGAGCATTCGTTCCTTTACATTCCGCGTGGCGATACGCTGGTTGTGACGTTCGACAACCTCGATATTGCCATGACCAAACGCGACGATCGCCGCCCTTGGGGCTTTGAATTTATAAAAAAGCAAGGCTGGTCAATGCTCGGGGTTATGGCCAATGGCTGGACCTGGTTTCGCGATCCTTCGGTTTCTGACGAATTTAACAAACTGCAGGACGACGGGTTTTTTGCTCAATTCAAGCGCGTGGTTTTTTATGGTGCGTCAATGGGAGGGTACGCTGCCGCAGCCTATTGCGGCGCGGCCAAAGGGGCCACCGTATTTGTAATAAGCCCGCAATCAACTTTGGATAAGTCGATTGTGCCGTGGGAAATGCGCTATAAAAAGGTATGGGATCGGGATTTTTCTGGTGAATATGGCGACGCGTCGATTGTTAGCGGGGATGCGGAAAATGTGCATATTATGTTTGATCCATATGTTGCAGCAGATGCGGCCCACGCCGCGCGGTTTACCTCGGATAATGTTACGCTTTGGCGTTGCCCCTTGATGGGGCACCGGCTTGGTTCATCGTTACATCAGATGGGTGTACTCCAAACAATTGCGGAAAAAGCAATTAACGGCACGCTGGATAAAATGACATTTTATAAATTGCTAAGGAAACGCCACGATTTCCCGCGTTATCAACGGGAGCTTGCAAATCTTGCACTTGATCGCGGCCATTCCGGCTTGGCCGAGATCGTCTGCAATTATGTGCTGGCCCAAAGATCTGATAGATTTTTCGTTAAAATGCTTGAACGTATTAATCGCGAGAACAATTAGCTTTGATACGGCGTAAACTGTTTTGGATAACATTCAAATTGTTGCATTTTCATATTGAAAAGCGGTATATTAAAAACATGAAATATACTTCAAGTCGGCGGTGTCTATAAATGCGCAATTCTGTTACGTTTGTGTATCATCTTGGTGCACCACATACTGATAAAGATCAACTTACATGGTCCCTTCGAAAGGACGCTGTAATGTTGATGGAACATGGTGTTTTAAAGCGACGTCAAGTTACATATTTGAAATCCGTGGGTGCCATTATTGGCAAATTGCAAGGTCACCACGCAAGTCATGAAGAACAAGAAGAACTGTATAAAGTGCTCGATCCAAAAGGAAATATGGATCGCATTATTTTAGCCAACAAACATTTTATGGGAATGCCCGGGTGGGCGTTAAGCCAAGGTAAATTCTATAATAACGCGCCTAGTCGCACCAAAGCCCTTAGACGTTTATTTCCCGATAATCCATGCGAATTTTTTCTCGGAATCGCAAACCCGGCAACATTTGTACCCGAGCTATTTAAGTCCCAAAATGATAGATCGTATGAGCAATTTGTGGGGCCAACCGATTTTCTGGAGCTAAAATGGTCATCAGTCATTCGGCGGATATCCGAAGCCAACCCTGATTGTATGATTACGGTTTGGTGTAACGAAGATACGCCGATTATCTGGCCATCAATCCTGCAAGAAGTGACCCAACTGGATCCAATGATACGTTTTCGTGGCGAGCTGGATATAATATTACCACTATTATCAAAAGAAGGCCAATCCGCGTTATTGCATTATCTAAAAGAACGCCCCGATCTTTCAGAAATTCAGCGCCGTCGTGTCCGAGCAATTTTTCTTGAGAAATTTTTCGATGATTCAGTTGTTGACAGTGTGATCGATTTTGGGGATTGGACGGCGGGGATGATCGGGGAAATGACAGAAATTTACGAAGATGATATCGAAACAATCGCGCGGATACCCGGAGTGAATTTCATTTCACTTTAGTACAGTTTGATGCGCAAAAAATAAGTACACAGGAAATTCTCATGCCAACAGCCCTTGTTACCGGTTCAGCCGGGTTTATCGGATACCATCTTTGCAAACGTCTGTTGGACGAAGGGTATTCAGTGATTGGCGTTGACGCGATGACAGATTATTATGACGTGGCCTTAAAAGAGGCCCGCCACGACATGTTAAAAGAGCATGATAAATTTCAAGCGGTTATTGCACGGGTTGAAGAACCGGATATGCTTAAGGGATTAATGGCTGCGCAGGGTGTTGATGTTGTAATTCATTTAGCTGCGCAAGCAGGTGTTCGGTATTCTATTGATAACCCCATGTCGTATGTTCAGGCCAATTTATTAGGGTCGTTTCAGGTTCTTGAGGCCGCTCGTGCACACCCGCCTGCGCATTTGTTGATGGCTTCGACATCTTCGGTTTATGGGGCCAACACCCAAATGCCCTATAAAGAAACCGACAAAGTTGATACGCAAATGTCTTTTTACGCTGCTACCAAAAAGGCAAACGAGGCTATGGGGCATTCCTATGCGCATCTTTATGACATCCCGATCACCATGTTCCGATTCTTTACCGTCTATGGCCCGTGGGGGCGACCCGATATGGCGCTATTCAAATTCACCAAAGCCATTTTAGCTGATGAGCCGATCGATGTTTATAACCACGGAAAAATGATGCGTGACTTTACCTATGTCGAAGATTTGGTGAAAGGTATTTCCTTATTGATTGATACCCCGCCGGTTCGGCCCGCAAGCGAAGATGATATTGAAGTAGGCGATAGTTTAAGTGCGGTTGCACCATTTCGTCCTGTGAACATTGGGAATTCTTGCGCTGTACAGCTGATGGATTTTATTAAAGCCATTGAAAAATCAGTGGGTCGTGAGGCCAAAAAGAATATGATGGACATGCAAGCTGGCGATGTGCCTGCGACATGGGCTGATGCATCTTTGCTGCAGCGTCTGACAGGCTATGCGCCGGAAACCGAAGTCCCGGAAGGAGTTGACGCATTTGTCAAATGGTATCGGGGTTATTACCGACCCAATGCCTAAATCTAAGGGAGAGTAGGTAGATTCGAAGACGGTATGATTACGCGCCGTTCCATTGGGTAAAATTGACCACCTAATAAAATATGTGAAATTTTCACACAAATACACCAGCGCAATTGCGCGTTTATACTAAACTTGCGTTTTTTGTGGTAATTTGGTTGCAATATTGTTTGCCATTCGGTTTATTTGCGCAAAGAAAGAACCAGCAGAATGATCTGCGGACATCAGGGGGGGTGCCCATAAGTGGCCAATATCGACGCCGACGCCGCGTTTGTCGAATTCGACCGTGTGCAAAAAAGCTACGACGGGGAAGTTCTTGTCGTCAAAGATTTGAATCTAAAAATCTCTAAAGGTGAATTTGTGACAATGCTTGGCCCCTCGGGGTCAGGAAAAACCACCTGCCTCATGATGCTGGCAGGTTTTGAAACCGCAACCCATGGCGACATTTTGCTAAATGGTGTTTCAATTAACAATATCCCACCGCACAAACGCGGTATTGGCATGGTATTTCAATCATATGCGCTGTTTCCGCATATGACCGTTGGCGAAAACCTTTCCTTTCCTTTGGAAGTTCGCGGTATGGTTAAATCTGAACGCGAAGAAAAGGTGAAGCGCGCCCTTGATATGGTGCAAATGGGCGATTTTCTATCACGCCGCCCTGCGCAGCTTTCGGGCGGACAGCAACAACGGATCGCCTTAGCGCGCTCACTGGTGTTTGAACCACAGCTTGTGTTGATGGATGAACCGCTTGGGGCGCTGGATAAACAATTGCGCGAACAAATGCAGTTTGAAATCAAGCGAATTTCCGATGATCTGGGGATTACAGTTGTTTATGTAACCCATGACCAAACCGAAGCCCTGACAATGTCAGACCGTGTTGCCGTGTTTGAAGATGGCCGTATTCAACAACTGGCACCGCCGAATGATCTGTATGAACGCCCTGACAATAGTTTTGTTGCGCAGTTTATTGGCGAAAATAACAAGCTATCTGGCACAATTAAATCCATGGATGGTGACATTGTTGCGGTTGAATTGGCCAACGGTAAAACCATGCAAGCTCTTGCTGTGAATGTGGGTGCCGTTGGGGCGAAAACACTTGTTTCAATTCGTCCTGAACGCATTACTGTCGGATCAAATGACGGCCCAAACGCAACCGAAGCGCAGGTTCTGGAGTTGATCTACTTGGGCGATCATATCAGATGTCGCCTGAACGTGCACGGCGATGAAGAGTTTGTGGTTAAAGTTCCAAATTCAGCAGGTCATCAACATTTGGTTGTTGGCGAAACCACCAACGTATCATGGGATCCTCGCGACGCACGCGCGCTTGATCCTCTATAGAAATCCAACCATATGGGGCCGTTTTGCGGCCCTGTTTTTGTAATGATCATGTAAAACGGGAGAGACAACATGAAAAAGACATTTATTCTTACAACAGCTTTAACAGGCTTTGCATTTGCAGCCAACGCCGCCGAAGTGACGGTCATGTCATGGGGTGGCGCTTACACCAAGTCGCAAGTTGAAGCCTATCACAAGCCGTTCACCGCTTCGACAGGCATCACTGTGAACTCAGTAGACAGCTCAAATCCTGCGCAGCCTATTAAGGCCCAAGTCGAAGCTGGCAACGTGACCGTTGATGTGGCTGACGTCGAGTTTTCCGACGCTGTTCGCCTGTGCGACGAAGGCCTGCTGGAAGAAATCGACACCTCCATGTTGCCATCGGCCCCGGATGGCACACCTGCTGCAGATGATTTCATCGATGGTGCATTGCAAGACTGTGCTGTTGCAAACATCGTTTGGTCAACGGTTTTTGCCTATAACACTGCAAACGTTACCGGCACGCCAACAACAATCGCCGATTTCTTTGACACAACCAAATTTCCGGGCAAACGCGGCTTGCGTAAATCTGCAAAAGCAACGCTTGAAATGGCGTTGATGGCTGATGGTGTAAAAGCCGCTGACGTTTACGCCATGATGGATACTGCCGAAGGTATCGACCGCGCATTTGCCAAATTGGACAGCATAAAATCCGATATCGTTTGGTGGGAAGCCGGTGCGCAGCCTCCGCAATTGTTGGCTGATGGTGAGGTTGTAATGTCGACTGCCTATAACGGTCGTATTTTTAATGCGGCTATTGCTGAAAGCCAGCCTTTGGAAGTTGTTTGGGACGGCCAGATCCTAGATTTCGATTTGTTTGTCATCCCTAAAGGTGCACCTAACAAAGAAGAAGCGATGAAATTTATCTCTTTCTCAACAAGCACAACAGCACTTGCGGCACAAGCCAGCTATATTTCGTATGGCCCTGCGCGTAAATCTTCAGGCGCACTGGTTGGTAAATACTCTGACGGTAAAACCGACATGGCACCACATATGCCAACAGCCGCTGCAAACCTTGGCAATGCTCTGGTGAACAACTTTGAATTCTGGGTTGATCACGACGCAGAGCTGAACGAGCGTTTCAACGCTTGGTTGGCAAGCTAAGCTACCCTTAAATTATCTGGCGGCGCGTTTCGGTGCGCCGCTTGTTTTTCGCTTTTTCACGGATGATTCTATGGCTGATTTAACCACTAACGTTGCAATTGATAACCATCTTACCACTGCAGACGGTAAACCGTTGAAAGCCGCGCTTGCAGCTGCTCAGGCTCGCAATAAACGCCGCGCGTTTTTCCTCGTTTTACCGCTTTTGGCTTTTATCTTGATTACCTTTATTGTGCCGATCGGGCAAATGTTGATGCGTTCGATTGATAGTCCGGGATTCATTTTGCAAACCGATGTGATCACCAAAGAAGAAACGCCGCTTATGGTGAATTTGGGCCTGTGGTTCAAAGATAACCCACAAGGCACTGAACCTGACGAGGCGGCTTATACTGCGCTTGTCAGTGACTTGATTGCCCTAAAAAAAACCCGAGCCCAAGGGCAGGCGGGTACGCGGATCAACTATGAGTTGGCCGGAAGCCGTTCATTGTTTACTTCGGGTGCGCGCAAAGCGGCCAAACTAAAGCCGCCTTACAAAGAGGCGATGATCAAACTGAATAAAAAATGGGAAAACCCAAAATTGTGGCAAGTGATGCGCAGTGCGTCGTCACGCTATACAGGCAGTTTTTATCTAGCTGCAGTTGATCGCACCCGCGATGCAAACGGAGACATCGTTCGCGTCGAAGAAAATCGTCGCGTTTATGTGAACCTGTTTGTACGTACCTTGCGGCTGTCTCTGTTGATTACGTTTTTGACATTCATCTTGGCCTATCCCGTGGCGCATCTGTTGGCGACGCTGCCGATGCGAAAATCGAATATGCTGATGATTCTTGTTCTGCTGCCATTCTGGACATCCCTATTGGTGCGCACCACCAGTTGGATGATCTTGCTACAAAGTCAGGGGGTGTTGAATGACGCCATGGTCGGGTTAGGACTGCTGGATGATGCGAACCGCATTCAACTGATGTACAATGAATTTGGCACGGTGATCGCGATGACCCATATCCTGCTGCCGTTTATGATCTTGCCGCTGTATTCGGTTATGCGCCCGATCAATCCGTCTTATGTGCGCGCGGCGCGCAGCCTCGGGGCCACCAGTTGGACAGCGTTTCGCCGAATTTATTTCCCACAAACGGTGCCGGGTATCGGGGCGGGGGCGCTTTTGGTGTTTATCTTGTCTGTCGGGTATTACATCACGCCGGCCTTAGTGGGCGGGGCCGATGGCACCCTGATTTCGAACCTGATCGCCTTTCACATGCTCAGTTCGCTGAACTGGTCACTGGCGGCGGCGCTGGCGTCCCTGTTGCTGGGGGGCATTCTTATTCTCTATTGGCTGTATGATCGGCTGGTAGGTATCGACAATTTGAAACTGGGATAAGACCATGGCTTTACCAACATATGCAGACCCGCTTGAGCGCGCGTGGTATTATACCTATCTGGCAATTTGCACGCTGATCTTCTTTTTCTTGATCGTTCCTATCATTGTTGTGATCCCGCTTAGCTTTAACGCCGAGCCGTATTTCACCTTTACTCAAAAGATGCTGACGCTTGATCCCACAGGGTATTCCACCCGTTGGTATGATCTGCTTTTAACCTTTGGCATGAATGCGCCGGAGGTCTCGCGCGACAGCTCTTGGTGGGCGGATGCATGGAATAACGCAAATTGGATTAATGCGGCAAAAAATTCGATTATCATCGGTTTCTTTTCAACAATTCTGGCAACCGTTCTAGGCACCATTGCTGCGCTTGGTCTTTCCAAACCAGAAATGCCAGGGCGCCGTCTGATTATGGCCATCCTGATTTCGCCAATGATCGTGCCGATTATCATTACCGCAACGGGCCTGTTCTTTTTCTATTCCTCGATCGGGATTTCACACTGGACGATATTCGGCTGGAAAATCCCTTATCTGGGTGTGGTTCTAGCCCATGCGACCTTGGGAATTCCGTTTGTGATCATTACAGTAACGGCCACTTTGGTTGGGTTTGATCACTCCCTAACCCGTGCGGCGGCCAATCTGGGAGCCAACCCGCGCACCACGTTTTTCAAGATCATCATGCCGTTGATCCTGCCCGGGGTGATTTCGGGGGGGCTATTTGCCTTTGTGACCTCGTTTGACGAAGTTGTGGTGGTGCTGTTTGTCGGAGGGCTGGACGAACAAACCATTCCGCGCCAGATGTGGAACGGTATTCGTGAACAAATCAGTCCGGCGATCCTGTCGGTGGCAACCATACTGGTGATCATTTCGGTGTTGTTGCTAGCCACGATCGAATTGTTGCGGCGCCGTGGGGAACGTCTACGGGGCATTACCCCGCACTAGCCCTATGTAAGGATTATTCTTCCGGGGCCGTGTTATTCAAAAGGTCTCCACGTTCAGCATCAAGGCGTTCTTCGTTGACGATTTTTTCAAGAGCCTGCTCATCGTCAGCATCAACATTTCCAATGGTGACAACTTTGGTTACAGGTTTCTTTTTGCCGGATGGTTTGCTTGGGGTAGGGGCCGTGCCAGTATCCATGATCAAACGATAGCTAGGTTCTGGCAGCGTTATTCCCACGCCTTCGAGTGCGGCTTTGGCGTAATTGATCGCCTCACCTTTGGATAGTGAACCACTGGAAACGCGTTGATTAAACCATGCCGTAACACGCAACGTGACGGATGAATCCCCGATGTTTTCGACCCAAACGCTGGTTGATGGCTGCTTCAGGATAAATGGTAAATCACCAAGCGCGTCTTTGACGATTTGACGGGCTTTGGTAAGATCGGCATTGGCATCAATTCCCAAATCAAAGGTAAAACGGCGCTCTTCATTACGGGAATAATTCACGATCCGGCTCTTGAACACTGTGGCATTGGGAATGCGAATGTGGTTGCCATCTAGTGACAACAGAATGGTTGCGCGTGATGTCAGGCGGATCACCTTGCCTGTATCGCCACCGATTTCAATCAGATCATTGGGGCGAAACGGTTGACGCATAGACAACATGATCGACGCGATAAAGTTTTCCACCGTGTCACGCACCGCAAAACCGATGGCCAAACCGATAATCCCTGCAGCCCCCATAATCGTAGAAAGTAGCGCGGTTGCCCCCATGATATCAAGCGCAATAACAATCGCGGCAATCACAAACGCAACACGAATAATTTGACGGTAAATATCGGCAATAAACATATTAGGGGCCATGCGATCCCATGGCTGTTTGCGCCGTGCGATGAACAGGCCAATATATACAATGATTGCAAAGGCAATAAATGAAACGACCATCAGTGGGATAAAGGCGATGAATTGTTGCATCCGGCTGACAAATCGTTCAATGGCTGGGTTCAGGCGCTCGGCCAGATCGGTGGTTTCTGTCACACCGTTTTCAATGGTAACAACGCCGTCAACGCGGCTAACCAATTCGCCAAGACGTTCAATCGCGGCACTATCCAAGGCGTTCCCATTCAAGGAAACAATGCCGGACGATACGGTGACTGTGACATCATCATATCCGTCCAGTTCCCCCAAAATATCGCGGATACGCATAGCAATAGCGGCATCTTGCTGGGCGCTATCCTCAACGGCAATGGTGCCTGTTGGCTGAGTGCTATCTTGGGTAAACCCAACGCTTGGCAGGGTGGTGCATAAAAATAGTATGGTCAGAAGAAGTGTAAAAATACGCATGGGGTAAATCTTTTTGTTGAATTTACCCCAGCTGTAATGTGATCTAACCGGAAGTGCCAGTCAGGATTTAATTACCTAAATGGTTTGATCGTATTCGCCCACAGATGGCTCAGTACGAACCACTGCATCAAGATCTTTGAAAATCGCTCGTAGTTCATTGTCAGATTCAGGACTTTCGCAGACCACAACCAGATTTGGTGTGTTGGAAGACGCGCGCACAAGTCCCCATCCGCCGTTGTCTAAAATAACCCGCGCGCCATTTACCGTGACCACCTCCGATATTTTACGCCCGCCAAGGCTGCCGCCTTTGGCGGCCAATTTAACCAGTTTGGCGACCAGACGATCGAGTACATCGTATTTTTCTAGATCGGGGCAAAACGGTGACATGGTGGGGGTGGAATAGGTTTTTTGCAGATCGCGCCGCAGATCGGACACCGATTTTTCAGGATTACGATCCAGCAATTTGCACATCTCAACAGCGACGCGCATGCCACAATCGTAACCGCGGCCAATAGGTTCGGCCAAAAAGTAATGACCGGATTTTTCAAAACCTGCCAGCGCGCCAATTTGTTTAACGCGGCGTTTCATGTGGCTGTGGCCGGTAATCCAGTAATCGATTTTTGCGCCGTGTTCTTTTAAAACAGGGTCCGTTAGATAAAGGCCAGTTGATTTCACATCCGCCACAAAGGTTGAATTCGGGTATAGTTTTGCGTAATCCCGCGCCATAATTACGCCAACTTTGTCTGCAAAGATTTCCTCGCCCTCATCATCCACCACACCGCAACGATCGCCGTCGCCATCAAATCCTAGTGCCAGATCGGCGCCCGAGGCGGTTACGGCCGCTGACATATCGTGTAACATTTCCATGGCTTCTGGGTTGGGGTTATAGTGGGGGAAGGTGTAATCAAGTTCGGTGTGCAAAGGCACGATTTCAACGCCGATGCGTTCAAACAGTTTTGGCGCAAAGGCCGATGCGGTGCCGTTGCCAGTGGCGCAAACAACCTTAAGTTTGCGAGTCATTTTGAAATCGCCGACCAGATCATCAAGATAGGCCTCCATCACGCCATCAACAAATTCGTATTTTCCGCCCTCGTGGGTTTTTCCACGCCCTTCTAAAACGATATCGCGCAACTCGCCCATTTCATCGGGGCCGTGGGTGAGGGGGCGCTCGAACCCCATTTTAACACCTGTCCAGCCATTTGGGTTATGCGATGCTGTCACCATGGCCACGGCCGGGGCATCCAGATGAAATTGGGCAAAATACGCCATCGGCGATAGGGCTGGGCCGATATCTTTGACGTGAATGCCCGCTTGCATTAGGCCCAACATCAGGGCGTTTTTAATTGATAGAGAATAATCGCGGTAATCATTGCCAACGGCGATAACCGGTTCAATGCCGTGGGCGCGCATCTGGGTGCCAAGGCCAAGGCCAAGTGCGGTGATGCCCGGCAGGTTGATTTCCTCGGGGTATTTCCAACGGGCGTCATATTCACGAAACCCTGTGGGGGCGATCATCGCGTCGCGCAGAAATTCCCATGTGTTTGTACTTACGGTGCTTGCAGGTTTGGTCACGACGAAACTCACTTTGTATAATGTTTTTGATTGAAACCGGGCGCAGTATATAATGCGCCCGATATTAAATTACGAGGCAACCTGTTCGCGCAGGATTGATGATGTCAGCGACATCATTAAGTAGATACCCGAAAATATCAAAAGGGCTAGAATTGTATTTTCAAATTTGCGCGGATATTTGGCAGCATCGGCCTGAACCGGAGGCACAGCAAGGGAAAGGAACCGCGTTTGGCGCGAGGCCTCGACACGGGATGTTTCCATGGCCTGCAGGGCGGATTGCATCATTAAGGTACGCACCTCAAGATCAGAAGAAGCTGATAATAGTTCTGCCGATGTTTCAGCAATCGAGGAATTGTCTGCAGACCCTTTGGTCAGTTTGTCTTGAGCTTCCTGAATTTTTCGGGTCAGGGTCGCAATTCGCCGCTCCAATGGTCGCATCTTTGCAAGATTAGGGCGTGCATTGGACTGCATCTCCTCAAGCGAAAGTTGATCTGTTAAGAGGAGTGTTTTCAAAGCACTGATTTCCGCAGTGATCTGTCCAACCGGAACCGTTATATCAATCGCGCCTGTCCGCTGCTGTACTTCTAGCATTTTAGCTTGGGCCTCTTTGCGCGCCAATACAGCGTCTTCAAAGCTTTCAAGTGCGCCTTTCATGGCTTCTTCTCGCTTACGTGCGGTTAGATTATCAACCTGTTCCTCGGCGTAAGAAATCAGAGAATTAGAAAACTCCATGCCTTTTTGGGGGTCGGCGGTGATCACCTCCATTTTGATCACACCTTCCGAAGGATCATAGCTGATCAAAACTTCTTTTTGATAGAGGCTGTATGCCTTTTCGTTCGTGGCATCAGCGTCAAGTTTTTGAATTGGGTCAATCCAGTCTTGTGAATAATGCGCCTTAAACCCGTGATCTTTGTCCAATCTGTCCATCGCGGCCCGAGATTGCAAATACCCTTGAACAACAACAGAATCTTGAGAACTGGCCAAACCAGTGCCGGCAAGTGCGCCGCCCAATCCCCCCATACTACCAGCAGCGGGAGAATCGCCTTTCTGGATCACGAACTGGCTTTGGGTGGAATACATCGGTGTTGCAACGGCATAAAAATAGTAGCCAGCCAAAATAGTTGGTAAAAACACAAAGAAAGAAAGCCTTGCTAACAAAAGCGTCAGCTTGCGGCGACGTCGACGAACGATGTCGCGCTGGATTTTCATGATTTCTTGTGCGCGGTTGTCTTCTGTTAGCACTTCGGTAGACGGAAGCTGTTCACCTGGTTGCGGCACGGTTTGCGGCAGTTGAGCATTAGCTTTTTGGCCTTCGTCAACCACCAGCTCCAACATATTTGATCGTTGAAACGGATCAATACCTTTGGCGCGCAATAACCGGATTGCATCGAAATCGGATGTTGGGGATAGCCCATGTTTTTGCGCAACACGACGCGCCATGCGTAATTGTCGGCCTGTCAGTTTTTCTTTGCGGATCGCGGCTATTTCGTCTTCGGCCGAAACTTCGCGTGCTGATGACACTTCGCCCGTTACAACGCCTTGCGAAGCGCCCTCAGGGTGCACTTCCTGTTCAACGGGCTGCTCGGTTTGCGCGCCACTCAAAGATCCGTTGCGACGGATGCGGAATTTTTTAGCTTTCGGTTTCGCTGTAGTCATAAAGCTTCTGCGCCTCTTCCAACGTGTTAAACATATGTACTTTACCATCTAATAGTACTGCTGCCGATCTGGCAAATTTCTCAAGGGTCTTTGCCTGATGTGACACGATCAGAACGGTTGTTGTTTTCAATCGCTCCTGCATGATTTCACCAGCGCGCTTATTGAATTCTGCATCTTGTGTTGATGGCATGCCTTCGTCGATCAAGTACAAATCGAAATCTAGGGCCAGCATCAAAGAAAAGCTGAATCGAGAGCGCATGCCAGCACTGTATGTACCGACGGGCATATCAAAGTATTCTTCCAACCCGCACATCCATCGACAAAACGCTTCGATGTAGTCCGGATCTAAGCCGTATAAACGTGCAATATAGCGCGAATTTTCCATCGCGGAAAGCTTGCCCAATATTCCACCCATAAACCCCAACGGGAATGACACACGGCAATGTTTGCGAATTTCGCCTTCATCCGGTTTTTCAAGACCCGCGATCATATTGATCAAAGTGGTTTTGCCCGTGCCGTTTTTCGCCAAGATGCCAATTGAATTACCCACTTCCACGCGAAAAGACGCGCGATCAAGGATAACCTTGCGCTGTTTGCCCGTCCAAAAGGACTTGCTCACATTCTCAAATTCTAGCATTACCTGACTCAATGTTGCCTCGTATGGCTTGCCATCCCTTATGGGATTGTTCACTAGCCTTTATCTATAAGGCCATTAAGGCAGCATTATGTCCACCTTTGAAACAAATATCCATTCTAGAATTCGATTTATCTGAAAAATATTCGGATTTGGCTGATTTGCGTCAATTCTAGGGATAACCGGCTGCTCACCTGGGGGTTTTGGGTATTCCATTGAACAAAGACGTCGGAAATAATGATATAGAGAGCTGCGCAAACACATTTTACCCTTCACAACACCATATGTTTTCAGTATCACGCCGAACATGATATATCAAATTTTAGCCTCCCTCATTTTCGTTGTTGGATACACAGGTATCGCAATGGAGCATAAATTCCACATTAACAAAGCTGCGTGGGCCTTGATCACCGGTGGGGTATTGTGGGTGATTGTAGCATTTTCCGGCGTGCACGCGCTTGAAGAATCCCTTACAGAAACCGGAAGCGAAATTTTCGCTTTGGTTGTTTTCTTGCTAGCCGCGATGTCGCTGGTGGAAATCCTTATCTCTTGCGGTGTTTTCGACGCGCTGCGCGCCAAAGTCCTTGCTTATAAAATGGATAACCGCCGACAATTCATGATCATCATGATTTCGGTGTTTTTCTTGTCGGCCACTGTTGATAACCTGACGGCCACCATCATTATGGTGCAAATAGCGCGTAAATTCTTTAAAGAAACCAATCTTTTAGTTGCGGCTTGTGGGATTGTTATTGGTGCCAATGCAGGCGGCGCTTTCTCACCGATCGGCGATGTCACCACAATAATGTTGTGGATCGCAGGTAAATTTACCGCCGTGGAAATTATCGCCGAAGCGCTAATTCCAAGCATCATTATCGGTGTGGTTGGGTATTTAATGCTTGTTGGAAAAATTGACAACGATTTTGAAGATGACACACCACAGATTGTCGAACATACCAGTTTCACCGTTGGAACCAAGTTTATCATTGCATTCGCGGCGTTTTCCTTTGTGCTGCCGGTTCTGTTCAAATCTATCCATCTTCCACCCGTGTTAGGTATTCTAACCGGATTAGGCTTTACATGGTTGTTGGTTGATTACATCGAACACCGCAAAATAGACAAAGATGTCGGATCACAGATGTCGATGAATATTGAAAAGCTGATCCAGAAAACTGATATCGCCAGCATTAAATTCTTTATCGGGATTTTGTTGGCCGTTTCCGCAATGTCTACACTTGGAATTCTGGATACAGTTTCGCACTATATTTATGGTGCTGATCAAGATGTTGCGCGTATTATCGGAGGCAATATAGCGATTGGTATGATCTCTGCGATCCTTGATAATATCCCGCTTACCGCGATTGCAATTGATATCCTTCAAACGTCAGACACGGCGTTGTGGGTGCTGTTGGCTATAACTGTTGGGACGGGGGGATCGCTGCTTTCTATTGGTTCGGCGGCTGGTGTTGTTGCAATGGGGCTGGTTCATGATCTGACATTCAAAAAATACTTTGAAATCGCGTTTATCCCCGCATTGATTTCTTTCCTTGCCGGGGTCGGTTTCTGGATGGCAGAATGGTACTTCTTTTAGAAATCTATTCTGATGAAAGATAAACGTTATAAAACCCCGTGCAGTTTGCTTGGGGTTTTTTCTTGTATAAGGGTAATCTGAAAACTCACCATTCGTGGCAATGTGGAATTGTAGTCTTTTGCGCCATCCGTTACACCGCGCGTAGGAATAGTAGGTGAAGATGATGGAAAACCAAACCGCCCTTGATGCTGCGCATGCGGCAATGATATCCGCCCCTGATGATGACCAGCCGCGCCGCATATTTTACCAGACATTTTCTGATAGCGACCTATTTGTTCTATTGGAAAAGGAGGTCGTGGATGACAAGATTGCCCCCCAAACCCTGACCGTTGAAAACGAAAACTACATTCTGGTTTTTGACACAGAAGAACGTCTTGCCGAGTTTTCCGGTAGTACCGCGGATCATGCTGTTTTAAACGGGCGCGCGATTGCATCGATGCTGGTAGGGGAAAATATTGGCCTTGGTCTAAATCTTGGCGTTGCACCTTCGTCATTTTTAATGCCGATTGAGGCGATCGGTTGGGTGCATTCAACCCTTGATCACACGCCCGAAACATTAACAGATCAAGCAACCTCCATAGACCCGCCATCAGATCTGCCAAAAGCGTTATTGCTGGCCTTGGAAAACAAGCTCGCACGCACGGGCGGATTGGCCGAATATGTCTATCTGGCGGCGTTTACCTATGCAAACACCCCTAAAAATACATTGGTCTTCATCAATGCGGTCACACAAGCACAGCCAGCGTTGGCGCAGGCCGTAAACGAAGCTGTGGTGTTTGTTGGGCAAGAGGGCGTCAGCCTGGATGTTTTGTTTCTGGATGATCAAACCCCCGTTGTGACAGCTTTGGAAAAAACCGGATTGCGCATTGATCTACCCAAGCCCGAAAAACCTGAGCCTTTCACACCAAAGGCCCCGGGCAAAGATCCGAACACCCCGCCGATTTTACGATAGGAAAAGGGCGCGGGTTTCCCCGCGCCTCAGACTGCTGACAAAGTCCTCGCTTTATGCGGGGATTTTTGATTCAATGTGGTATGTTAAAGAAAGCTTCCCCCGTTCAGACCGAGCTTGAGATGGTCACGCTTGAAAGTCTGGTTCCCGCCGATCATTTGCTGC
>CAMZKY010000132.1 GCA_947311455.1 uncultured Marinosulfonomonas sp.
CGATCACCTCATAATGGGCGGGGGTTAGGGTGATACCCTCTTTCGCGGCGGTGTATTCAGCGAAATCTTTGGTCCATTTATGTTGATCTGTAATATAGCCATGCCCGTCAGTATTTACGCTACCTGACGGTAATTCCACGGTGGAGATTGCATCTGGACACATGCGCATAGTGACTAGCCTTTTCGTTGTGAATGAAGCAAAACTGGCATGAATCCAAGCGCAAGAAAAGAGGCGTTTTGCTGCAAATCTGCTGAATGTGCAAAGCATGTGCCTTTGGTGCCCAGGAGAGGACTTGAACCTCCACGCCCGTAAGGACACTAGCACCTGAAGCTAGCGCGTCTACCATTCCGCCACCTGGGCAGGTGTCGTAGTGGCGATTTATAACGCACGCGTGGGGGAGTCAACGGGTCAAAATTAATATTTAACCAGAACCTTAGGTGTCTTGTTTCCGCGCCATAGAAAAGCTATTAAG
Organism: uncultured Marinosulfonomonas sp.; assembly: GCA_947311455.1. Taxonomy (GTDB): domain Bacteria; phylum Pseudomonadota; class Alphaproteobacteria; order Rhodobacterales; family Rhodobacteraceae; genus Profundibacter. The sequence continues at coordinate 474 of CAMZKY010000132.1, forward strand.
CGGGTAAAATTGCTTTGGAGGCTCTTATGTCCAAACTTGTCACAATTTATGGCGGTTCCGGTTTTGTTGGTCGATATATTGCGCGGCGTATGGCGCTGGCAGGGTGGCGTGTGCGCGTTGCTGTGCGACGCCCCAATGAAGCATTGTTCGTTAAACCTTACGGCACCGTTGGACAAGTTGAACCCGTTTTTTGTAACATTCGTGATGATAAATCAGTCGAACTTGCGATGCGCGGCGCGGATGCTGTGGTAAATTGCGCGGGTATTTTGAATGAGCGTGGGCAGAATAATTTTGATACACTCCATCAAGGCGGGGCCGAGCGCGTTGCCAAGCTTGCGACGAAACTGGGTGTGCCCAAGTTGGTCCATTTCTCTGCGATCGGTGCTGATGAAAATGGAGAAAGTGACTATGCGAAGTCCAAAGCGGCTGGCGAAGCTGCGATTGCTAAATTTTATTCTGGTGCCACCATCATGCGCCCGTCTGTTATCTTTGGTGACGAAGACAAATTCTTTAATAAATTCGCTAGCTTAACAACCTTTACCTGGGTTTTTCCTGTTGTTGGAAAGCATACGAAATTTCAACCTGTTTATGTGGATGATGTGGCTGCTGCTGTTGAAAATGCGCTAATGCAGGATGTGTCGGGTGTGTTCGAATTGGGTGGGCCTGATGTTCGCACTTTGGGTGAATTGTTGGATGATATGCTTGAGGTGGCGGAACGCCGTCGTCTTGTCGCGAATCTGCCATACTGGGTTGGTTCGATTATGGGCTTTGGGCTGGATGTTGCACAAAATATTTCGATGGGTCTGTTTACGAACTCCATTTTAACGCGCGATCAGGTGCGGATGCTGCGCAGCGATAATGTGGTTGCAGACAAGGCTAAAACCCTGGCTGATCTTGGTGTGCAGGCAACACCCTATGCAACGGTTATTCCCAATTACCTTTGGCGGTTCCGCCCTTCAGGTGAATTTTCGGCAATTAAAGAATCGGCCAAAAAGCTTAAAAGCTCCATTTGATCGTTTGTGCGGCCATTCGTAAAATTCTCTAAACGGTGAATCCCTAAATACTGGTGGGGTGGGTTTTCAATCCACCCCCGATTTCTGTGTGCCAATTTGTCCTGTGGTCCATAAAGCTACTTATAGTTATATACCTATAACCATCTAGGGAAGTTACAAGTATTCAAAGGATATTATATTGCATACCGTTCGAAAAACCCCGCTTGTTTTGGTCTGTTTGGCTTTGCTGTCCCCGGCATCTTTATGCGCTGCGCCAATGTCAAAAAACCAAATTGAACAACAGCTTATCGGCAAAACCCTTCTTTCAAAACGCAATGGAATTTCTGTGCGTTTGCTTTTTAGTGATGACAAAACCGTTCAGATGAAAGCGTTGATTATGTCGGCTTCTGGTACATGGGCGTATCGTGATAACGGGTTATGTATGAATTTAACCAGCGGCCCTAAAAAAGGTGAAACCTGTATGGAGTTTGAAGATCTAGGTGACGGCAAATACCGGAATTCTGAAGGGATGATTTTAACCGTCAAATAGTTTAATCTTTATCCAACCCCCGTGCGATCAGCTCTTTCATGATTTCGTTCGTGCCGCCGTAGATGCGTTGCACGCGGGCGTCGGCGTATAGATCGGCGATCAGATATTCCTGCATATAGCCGTAGCCGCCAAACAGTTGCAGGCAATCGTCAACGATTTCGCATTGGGCGTCGGATGTCCAGTATTTGACCATTGCGGCCTTTTCCGGTGTCAGGGTTCCGGCGTTCAATTCCGTAAGGCTGGTATCCAGAAATGACGCCATCAATTCGATCTTGGTGGCAGTTTCTGCCAGTTTGAAACGGGTGTTTTGAAAATCCATAATCCGCTGGCCAAAAGCGCGGCGCTCACGCACATAATCAAGGGTTATTTTTAGCGCACATTCGCTACAGCCAAGGGCGGTAAAGCCAACGATCAAACGTTCCCACGGGAGCTGTTGCATCAGTTGATAAAACCCTTGTCCTTCCTCCAGGCCAATCAGGTTGGTTATCGGCACGCGCACATCGTCAAAGAATAATTCCGCCGTATCATTGCGTTTCATACCCAGTTTTTTCAGCTTGCGACCAACGCGAAACCCTTTTAACCCGTTGGTTTCAACCATAATAAGCGAAATTCCCTTGGCCCCCGCATCACCGGTTTTAACCACCACCATAATCAAATCGGCGCTGCTGCCATTGGTGATAAATGTTTTTGATCCGTTGATCACATATTCATCGCCATCCCGTACGGCGGTGGTTTTGATCGCTTTCAAATCACTGCCTGCGCCGGGTTCTGTCATGGCAATGGCGCCGATCAGCTCACCGCTTGCCATCTTGGGAAGCCAGCGGGCTTTTTGATCTTCAGTGCCGTTGTGGATGATGTAATGGGCGGCGATACTGTGCACGCTAAACCCCCAACCGGAATCACCGGCTTTGCCCTGTTCAATCACAGTGACCGCATCAAACTCATAGCCCAGCCCAAGCCCGCCATGTTCCTCGGGGAAGGTGGCCCCCAGAATGCCCAGCTCGGCGGCTTTTTCCCAGAAGCTGCGATCTACCAGCCCCTGTTCGGTAAACCGTTCGCGGTGGGGCTCGAACTCGTCTTTGAACAGGCGTGCAACGGTTTCGCCAAACGCGCGCGTTTCGTCTGTCATCCAGTTGTGATTAGGCATGTGGTGCTCCTTTGATTGTCGGGACCATTGCAAACCTTACCCAAGCTGTCGAGATTGACGCTGCGTTGCAATACAGCGGGGGCGATGAAAAGCCGAAATTGCGGCTTTTGCTCGCTAACGATGCGCGCGGTGGATAGTTGTTTCCGGTTATGAAATCAGGCTTGCCGTGTGTGCCAGTCGTTCGATACCAGCCCAATCTTGTGCCTGAATTTTGTCTTTCGGGGCAACCCAGCTACCACCTGCGCAAAGCACGTTTTTTAGGGCTAGATAATCAGCGGCGTTGTCTGTGGTGATACCGCCGGTCGGGCAAAACTGCACCTGTGGAATTGGCGCGCCGATGGCTTTGATGGCGGCCGCTCCGCCGGAAGCTTCGGCTGGAAAAAACTTTTGGATGCGATAGCCGCGCTCCAGCAGGCGCATGGCTTCGGATGCGGTGGCGGCCCCGGCGAGGAGCGGCAAATCATGATCTTCGCAGGCTTGCAATAATGCATCCGTTGCACCCGGTGAAACGCCAAACTGTGCGCCTGCGGCTTTGGCAGCGATTACATCAGCAGGAGTTAGCAAGGTGCCTGCCCCGACAATGCCACCCTCGATATCGGCCATGGCGCGGATCGCATCCAGCGCGGCGGGGGTGCGCAATGTCACTTCCAGCGCGGGCAGCCCACCTGCCACCAATGCTTTGGCAAGGGGGCCGGCGGTGCTTGCATCGTCTACAACCAAAACCGGAACGATCGGGGCCATGCGGCAAATTTTTTCACAGGCGGTGCTTGCATCTTGAGGGGTCATTTTGTGATCCTGAATGGGTTAAATTACGACGGCGGCACCTTGATCGGCAGGACCTACATTTTGGCGAAACATTTCGAACAGCTCGCGCCCAACGCCGTGGCCGTTGCTTTGCAAATCTGGTGTTACGGGCGTGCGGGTTTCAAACCCCTCGGCCTGAATGGACAGGATGCCTTTGGTGGCGTCCAGCGTGATGATATCACCGTCGCGTACCCGCGACAATGGGCCACCAACGGCGGCTTCGGGGGTGACATGAATGGCTGAGGGCACTTTGCC
>CAMZKY010000133.1 GCA_947311455.1 uncultured Marinosulfonomonas sp.
TTCCACCATCACGCGGCTTGGCTTTTCTGCGGGCGATAGCGATAGCAACTCCGAGGTGGGCGCGATTGCGGGGATAATGGATCATCTGGCCGAGCAAATGGACGCCATGCAAACCATTTTTACCCAAACCGATATTGGCCGCGTGGCGACGGATGAAAAAATTGACGCGCTGACAGATGCGATCACCGCGCTTTCAGAGAAATCCGGTGGGGCATCGGAACAGATGATGGAACGTATTGCCGTGGGCCAGGAACAGATTGTCGTTGCCCTTGCCGCAAAATCTGATGAGGGCGGTGGCCATATCGATGCCGAAAGCCGAATGCGCCTCCGTTCGATTGACGTGCAAATGCTGCGTATCCTTGAGGAAATTTCGGCAGGGCGCCAAGAAAGCACCGCGGATTTGCGTAGCGATATCGCCGAACTTACCAAAGCCATCCGCAGCCTTGTGCCTAATCGGGGCAGCGGGCGGGGGGCATAATCATGGCCTTAAGCCGGCGTTCAGGACAAAGATTTCAGGCCTCGATCTGGCCCGGGTTTGTTGATGCCATGACGGCACTTTTGCTGGTTTTGATGTTCGTCTTGACCATATTCATGGTGCTGCAATCGGTGTTGCGCGATACAATCACCGAACAAGATACCGAGCTTAATCAGCTCAATGCGCAAATTCTAAATTTGGCCGATGCGTTGGGTTTGGAACAAAAGCGCAGCTTTAACCTTGAAGAAGATGTGGCACGGCTGGATGCCAATCTGAATGATGCCAATATCAAAAATCAGGCGCAACTGGCCCTGATTGCCAATCTAACCGCGCAAAATGACGATAAAACGCAACGGCTTGCGGCTCAATCCGCACAGATTTCCAGCTTTGAGGCGCAGGTGGCGTCCTTATTGGCGCAGCGCGATGATGCGCGTAGCCAAGGTGCGGCGCTGACACAGCAACTTGCGGAGGCAAACACCGCGCAAGAAAAACTAATCAGCGAACAAGAAGCGTTGAAACTGGCGCTTGCGACTGCGCGCGACGAAATTGATCAAAAGGTCGAAGAGGCGCGATTGGCTGCCGCGCGCACCGATGCTCTGAATGCGATGATCGCCGAAATGCAAACCGATGCAGCCAATCGTGACGCATCTTTGGCGCAGGCTTTGGCCGATCTTGAGGCCCAAACCAAACGCGGCGATGATCTGGCCGCAAACCTGACCGACGAGCAAAAAGCCCGTGCTATTGAATTGGCGGCGGCCGAGGCGCTGAAAAAACGGTTAAACGACGTTGAACAAACCCTTTCAAATGAGGAAGCTGCGCGTTTGGCCGAAGCCGCGGCGGCAGAGGCTCTGCGCGCCCGCTTGAAAGATGCAGATGCAGAACTGACCGCCATGACCCTTGCGCTCGAGGAAAAACGCCGCAACGCCGAGGATACGTTGGCGATGTTGGCTGCGGCCAATGCCGCGGGCAAAGATCTGGATGAAAAGCTGGCGGCGGCCCTGTTGGCGATGTCACTGACGCAAACAGATTTGGAGAATACCCAATCTGCATTAGAGGCGGCGCGCGGGCAGATTGCCTCGCTTGAGGATGTGGCGGGGGATAAATCGAAAATCGAGGTAGAGTTGGCGCTGGCCCTGTCGGCCAAGCTGGCGGCAGAGCGGGCGGCGCAGGATGCACGTCAGCAGCAGCTTTCTACTGCAGCGGATTTAAACGATGCCAAGGCGCGCATTGAAGCGTTATCACTGATTGCGCGGGAAAAAGACGATCTGGAATCCAAATTGGCTTTGGCCTTGGCCGCGATCGAGGCGGCAAAACAGGACGCCGGTGCGGCACAAACTGCGCAACAAGGCACCCAAGCCGAACTGGATCGGGCCATTGCGCAGATCAAGGAATTGGGTGGTGTTGTTGCCGAAAACTCTGATTTGAAAACCCAATTGGCCACGGCCTTGGCCGCAAAATTGGCGGCGCAACGGGCCACAGACGCGGCGTTTGCGACCCAAGCCAAAACCGCCACGGAATTAGAAAATGCGCTGGCGCAGATTGCCCTGTTGGCCGAGGTGAAGGGGGATCGCGATACAATCCGCACGCAACTGGCCGCCGCACTTGCAGCGAAACTGGCCGCCGAAGCCAAGGCACAAACCAACCTGACCAAAGCCCAAGAACGCGCCGCATTGTTAGCCACCACCAAAGAAGCTCTGGCCGCGCAAGAGGTTATTTCAACAGAGGCACAGCGGCGCATGGAGCTGTTGAATCAGCAAGTGGCGGCATTGGATGCGCAAATCCGCTCGCTTCAATCGTTGTTAAAAGATTCAGAATCGCGTGACGCTCAGGATCAGGTGGAAATCGCCGCCCTTGGACAACAGCTGAATGCGGCTTTAGCGCGGGTGGCGGTGGAGCAACGCAAGCGCGCCGATCTGGAGGCCAAGGAACTGCAGCGGTTGGCGGCCGAGGCGAATGACCTGAAGAAATACAAATCGGAATTCTTTGGCAAGCTGCGTGATGTTCTGGGCGGGCAAGAAGGCGTGCGGATTGTTGGCGACAGGTTTGTATTTTCCTCCGAGGTTTTGTTCAAACCGGGTGCGGTTGTTCTTGAGGATGCGGGTAAGGCGCAAATCGCGCAGATCGCCAACATCCTGAAAGGTGTGATTGATGATATCCCAGAGGGGATTGATTGGATTATTCGGGTGGATGGGCACACCGACAATGTGCCGCTTTCCGGGTTTGGCCAATACAAAGACAATTGGGAGCTAAGTCAGGCGCGCGCGCTTTCTGTGGTGCGTTATATGTCCGAATATTTGGGCATCCCACCGGATCGTTTGGCCGCCAACGGGTTTGGGGAATACCAGCCGATCAACACCGAAGATTCAGACGAGGCCCGCGCCCAAAATCGGCGGATCGAGTTGAAATTCACCGAAAAATAGGGTTATTTTACCTGCGCGCTGATTGATCGCTCCGCGAGGATTTTTCCGTCACGAATTAAAGAAAGCTCGGCTATATATGTGCCTTTGGGCCAGCCGCCTTTGGGCCAGCCGCCTTTGGGCTGTTTGCGGCCTGCTGCGCGGAAAAATAGCGCGGTGGCTTTGTTGATTTTGATTTCTTGAGTGATAACTTTGGATGAGGGGCCAAGCAGGCGGATTTTAACGATATCACCATTGCGCCCCCCATAGACATAAGCCCACGCCACAAGTGCGGGCACGTTGGTTGTGAATTCACCAGATGAGTTAATGCCTTGTTTTAATTCGGAAAATTTAGGCACCATGGTGCTGATCCCGACATTCAACAATCCACCACCGATGTAATCAATATTCTTTTGCCATAAGGATCGCGGGTTTGGATTAGCGCAGGTAAAATCCGGATCGCTGGAAAAAGGATCAACGACTTGCCCGTTAAATCGCACAGACAAATGCACATGCGGATATTCGGTTTCGCCGCTTAGACCCACTTGGCCCATAGGGGTGCCTTTCAAAACCTTTTGGCCACGTTTAACGCTGATGGATCCCAGTTTCAGGTGGCAATACTGGGTTTCCCAGCCACCCCCATGATCAACAACAATGCCGTTACCGCATTCTTTGCCGGTGATGTCGGGCGCATCGGGATCGCGCACAGAAATGTCGGGCATGTTATCACGTACCGCGCGCACACGGCCCGGGGCGGCGGACAGAACATCGACACCGCGCGCCATGGCGTTTAGATCAAATAGGGCGAAATCGGTGCCTTTGTGGCCGTCATTGGCCAAGGTGCCGCATTGGTAATCCTGCACCGCGGGGCTTGGATCATGATCGACATATTTCTGGATGTAACAATCTTGCCCAAGGGTGCAATCTAGTGGAATGTTAAAAACCGGATCCCTTGCCTGCGCGGGGCTGGCAAGGGTGAGGGCCGTGAATATGACAGCGCCGCGGATCAATCAGCGGCCAAAAGCGGCGGTTTGGATTCGGTAATCCGCGCGTTTTCCGGTTTGATAAACTGGATATCCAGCTTGCCGTCTTTGACATCAACCTTAACCAACCCACCTTTGGTGAGTTTGCCAAACAGCAGTTCTTCGGCCAGCGGTTTTTTGATATGCTCCTGAATAACACGCGCCAAAGGCCGCGCACCCATTTTATCGTCATAGCCTTTGTCGCCCAGCCATTTGGCGGCTTTGCGGGTTAGATCAATGGATACATTGCGATCCATTAACTGTGCCTCGAGTTGCAGCACGAATTTTTCGACGACCTGCGAAATCACATCAAGTGGTAGCGACGCAAAGCTGATCGTCGCATCCAGACGGTTGCGGAATTCCGGCGTAAAAGTGCGTTCAATTGCGGCAGTGTCTTCGCCTTCGCGCCTGTCGCGGCCAAATCCGATCGCTTCTTTTGCCATTTCCGAGGCACCTGCATTAGATGTCATGATCAGGATAACATTGCGGAAATCCACGGTGCGCCCGTTGTGATCGGTCAGTTTGCCGTGATCCATCACTTGCAACAGGATGTTGTAAACATCGGGGTGGGCCTTTTCCATTTCATCAAGCAGCAGCACGCAATGCGGGTGCTGATCGATGCCGTCGGTGAGCATACCGCCCTGATCAAAGCCAACATAGCCCGGAGGCGCGCCGATCAGGCGAGAAACGGCGTGTTTTTCCATGTATTCCGACATATCGAAACGCAGCAATTCAACACCCAAAGTATCGGCCAGTTGTTTGGCGACCTCGGTTTTACCCACCCCGGTTGGCCCTGCAAACAGGTAGTTGCCGATGGGTTTTTCCGGTTCGCGCAGACCGGCGCGGGCCAGTTTGATCGCCGAGGCCAATGCCTCGATTGCTTTGTCTTGGCCAAACACCACGCGTTTCAGCGAGGTTTCAAGATCGCGCAGCACCTCTGCATCGTCTTTTGAGATGTTTTTTGGCGGGATGCGGGCGATTTTGGCCACAACGGCCTCGATCTCTTTGGTGCCGATGGTTTTGCGACGGCGGCTTTCGGGCAGTAGATGTTGTGCGGCCCCCGCCTCATCGATCACATCGATGGCTTTGTCGGGGAGTTTGCGATCGGTGATATAGCGCGCTGATAGCTCAACCGCAGTTTTGATCGCGTCCATGGTATAGCGAATGTCGTGATGTTCTTCGAAATAGGTTTTGATACCTTTCAGGATTTTAACGGTATCCCCAACCGTGGGTTCGACCACATCGATTTTCTGGAAGCGGCGTGCCAGCGCGCGGTCTTTTTCGAAATGTTGGCGGAATTCCTTGTAAGTGGTTGATCCCATACATCTAAGTTTGCCACCCTGTAGCGCGGGTTTCAGCAGATTGCTGGCATCCATCGCCCCGCCGGATGTGGCACCTGCGCCAATAATGGTGTGGATTTCGTCGATAAACAGCACCGCGTTGTCGTGATCTTCCAGTTCAGTCATCACCGCCTTAAGGCGTTCTTCGAAATCGCCGCGATAACGGGTTCCTGCCAATAGTGCGCCCATATCAAGGGAATAAATCGTGGTTTCAGACAGGATTTTCGGGGTTTCGCCCTGCACGATTTTACGAGCCAGCCCTTCGGCGATGGCGGTTTTGCCAACCCCCGGGTCGCCGACCAAAAGCGGGTTGTTTTTGCGGCGGCGGCAGAGGATTTGAATACAGCGCTCAACCTCGTGATTGCGGCCTATCAGCGGATCAATATCGCCATCGGCGGATTTGGCATTCAGATCAACGCAGTATTTGGCAAGGGCGGATTGTTTTTCCTCGCCTTCGATCACGCCTTCTTCAAACGGATTGTTTTCAAATTCTTCGGCCCCGACCACAGGGCGGGTTTCGTTGAAATCGGGGTTTTTGGCCACACCATGGGCAATAAAATTAACCGCGTCATAGCGGGTCATGTCCTGATCCTGCAGGAAATAGGCAGCATTAGATTCGCGTTCGGCAAAGATCGCGACCAGCACATTTGCGCCTGTCACCTCGGTGCGGCCGGACGATTGCACGTGAATCGCGGCGCGTTGGATGACCCGTTGAAACGCGGCTGTTGGCACAGCTTCGGAGCCTTCGATGGTTGTTTCAAGGGTGGATAGATCATTGTCGATAAACCGTTCCAGATTTTCGCGCAGCACTTTTATGTCAACATTACAAGCCTTTAAAACATTTTCAGCATCGGGTTCGTCTGTTAAAGACAATAACAAATGCTCAAGCGTCGCAAGCTCGTGCTTGCGGGTATTGGCAAGGGCAAGGGCGGCGTGAATGGCCTGTTCGAGCGTATTGGAAAATGATGGCAATGTCTGTTCCTTTGGTATCCGAGGATGTGGGTCACATCAATCTATCGCTGCATGTCTTAAAGTTCGGTGTGATTGGGCAAAATTTCAAGGGTTTATTTTTCACTCATGCTTGATCACTCATAGGCGCAGTTGCAGGGATCTTCTGTTAGATCAGGCATTCCGGTGAAAGAAAAGCCATCTTTGCGGCGGCGAATTTCGCCGAAAACCTGTGCATCACTGGCGGTTTTCATATCAAGGCGGGCGCGGATTTCGGGAGAGGCTGCGCGCAGGAACGGGTTTGTGGCCAGCTCGTCTTGCAGGATCGAAGGGACGGTGGCGATGCCAAGTTCCTTGGCCTCGATCACCTGTAAAATGCGGTCTTTTAGGGCCGCGTTTTCTGGTTCAATCGTATAGGCAAAGGCGGCGTTGGCGGCGGTGTATTCATGGCCGGAGTAAACGATCGTCATGGGGGGGAGAGCGGCCAGTTTTGAAAGGCTGTCCCACATCTGCTCCATGGTGCCCTCGAACACACGCCCACAGCCAAGCGCCATCAGGCTATCAGCGGTGAAAAGTGCGAAGCTTTTGGGGAAGTGAAAGGCCAGATGATTGATGCTGTGGCCGGATACATCAATAACTGTGCCTTGATTGTCGCCGATGGAAATACTGTCGCCCTCGGACAATTCCACATCCAAAGGGGGCAGGCGGTGGGCGTCTGATTTGGCACCGTAAACCCGAGCGCCGTAAGCGTTGCGCAGCACCTCTAGACCGTCAACGTGATCCCAGTGGTGATGGGTTATCAGAATATGGGTGAGCGTCCATCCCTTTGATTCCAGTATGGTTTTTATTGGAGCGGCTTCGGGCGCATCGACAAGCGCGGTTTGCTTGCTGTCGGGATCATGCAGCAGGAAGGCGTAATTATCATCAAGGCAGGGAATGGTTACAATTTGAAGAGCCACGGGATTTCCTTTCGGGTGGTATTGATCGCAGTCTTGCCCATTGCGGCGGTAAGCGCAATATTAGGATTGAAAAAGGAGCGCGCAAAATGACACAGCCCACGATAAAGCGACCCGATACGCAAAGCCTGGCGCAGCAGAAATCCGGCGGCAAACTGGAGGTGCCGTCAGCCTCGCGCAATGCAGGGCCGATTAGGGGGGTTCTGAAGCCGTATGCCCCTAATGGTGGGAACGCGCTGGAAATTGCCAGTGGCACGGGGCAGCATATTGCGGTGCTGGCGGTGAAATATCCCGACATAACGTGGTATCCCAGTGACGTATCGCAGGAACGATTTGCAAGTGTTGAGGCGTGGCGCAGGGAAAGCGGCGCGCGGAATTTGCGTGCGCCGATGGTGTTTGACGCGAGCGGAGATTGGCAGGATGCGCCGGATGATCTGCGGCTGATCTATCTGGTTAATCTGTTCCATCTGATTTCGCGCACCGACGCCGAGGCTGTGATTGTGGGGGCAGCGGCGGCGTTGGAGGCGGGGGGATGTTTCTTTGTCTATGGGCCGTTTCGACGGGGTGGGGATTTTCTGGGGGATGGGGATGTGGCATTTGACCAAAGCTTGCGGGCGCAGGATGCCGGTATTGGCTATAAGGATCTCGAATGGATCGAGGCGCGTTTTTTGGCGACAGGATTAACACAGTTTAACATTCACGAAATGCCGGCGAATAATTTTGTGGTTGTTGGCGTTAAGGGGTGATTCATTCAGTTTAATAGGGGCATTGGGGTGAAAATCGCGGTATGGAAAAGGTATGGCTTGCGTATGGCCGTTTTGGCGGAAATGCATGATTAACCTAGTGTGCGCGGGGATCTGCTCAGAAATAGCGATACTGCGTATCACAGGATGTCTTGCGCCCCTGAACGGGGCGCGCGGGCTTGCCTGCGGCGCGGATATTTAAACGAAAAAGAAGATGGGTGTGGCAACGCCAAGGCGAGAGACGGGACAAGTGAAAATTTGCTTGAAGGGCATAACGAAGAATGCCCGAAGGGTTTGATGAGTGATACAAATTACCTGTTAGCCATGGTCTGCCCCTAATGGGTTTCGATCATATCGACCCGAGTAGCGTGGCGCCCCCCTTCGAATTCTGTGGTTAGAAACACGTCGACCATATCAAGCGCCAGCCCTTCGCCGACCACGCGTGCACCGATGGAGAGCATGTTGGCGTTGTTGTGCGTGCGGATCATGCGGGCCGAGAACGTATCGCTGCATACACCGCATCGGATACCCTTGACCTTGTTGGCGGCCATCATGATGCCTTGGCCGGTGCCGCACAAGATGATTCCCAGATCGCAATCGCCTGAGGCCACGAGTTTGGCGGCGGCTTGGCCGTGTTTGGGATAATCGGTGCTTTCATTGGTGGTGGGGCCGATGTCTGTAACCTGATAGCCAAGGGATTTGATATGCGCGGCGATGGCTTGGCGCAGATCAATGGCGGCGTGATCACTTGAAAGGGCGATGTGTTTTGGATTGGTCATGGCGGTATCCTGAATAAGGCTGGTTCGGGTTTGATCTATAGCATTGGTGTGCCGTGCGTCTAGCGGCAGGTATGACGTTGATTGTCACAGTGTATTTTAGAATGCGGGGATTTGCCTGCGGGGGGGATAATGATGCAAAAAGAAAAGGCTTGTGCGACTCGGGAAAATGAATACTATGAAATTATAGGTGATAATTTCACGGAAAGTTTCAAGTTATGCGACATGAGGCACCAGGCAACGCGAAAACCCTTGGGGCGGATCTACGGGCGATCCGTAAGGCGCGCGGGGTGACGTTGGTGGATTTGGCGCAAACGCTAAATAAATCTGTTGGTTGGTTGTCGCAGGTTGAGCGGGATTTATCCGAGCCGTCGATTACCGATTTGCGTGCGATTGCCGCCGCACTGGATGTTTCGATTTCGATGTTGTTTTCCAATTCGGCCGCGCCTAGCGATGAGGCGGGGTATGTGGTGCGCAAGGATGCGCGGCGCGCCATTGGCAGTGCTGCGGCGGGATTGATTGAGGAATTGTTATCGCCGGATTTGACCGATGATTTCGAGGTTGTGCATTCAAGTTTTGCGCCGCATTCCGAAATTATGGAAACGGTTATCCGGCCCACCCAAGAGGTTGCGTATTTGGTATCAGGGAAGTTGGATGTCTGGATCGCGGGGCGCAGGTTTGTGATTAAAGCAGGGGATAGTTTTCGCATCAAGGGCGAGGCGCATCGATGGGCCAATCCTTATGATGTGCCTGCGATTGCGATCTGGGTGATTGCGCCGCCTGTATATTAAAGGGGAAGTAGATGCTTCATGGATTGTGTAACTATGGGGCTGTGGCCGTTGAGGTGGCGGCCGAGGTTAGGGGGCGGAGTTCGCGTTGGAAAAGCAAATATTTGTTGATGACAAAGGCGATTATCATACGATTTGTGATGATCTAAGCCATAAGGCGATGCAAATATGGCTGCGCGCTGGGCCGTGGGAGGCGTGTATTTGTGACGGATGCGAGGCGGTGCACGATGAATGTGGCGTGTTGGGCATATCTGGGTTTGCGCTGGGTAAGGTTTTGGGCGATGGGGTGCGGGATTGGCCGTTGGTGACAGGGCCAACGGTGCGGGATGTATTGGCGCAGATTTCTGATGTGGATTTATCATTGGCTTGGCTGATCACGCAAAACGCTATTGTAACAGGGAAGGCCGCTGAATTTCTGCGAGTCTCTTTTGCCGGAAAGCCGGGATGGGAGGTGCATTGCATGATTGATGATGCGCCGGTGAATTGGGATGCGGTAACGGGGGCAGGGGCAAAACCGTTTGGCATGTATGCGCTGGATCGGCTGCGTTTGGAAAAAGGTTACCGAGCATGGAAAACCGATTTATCAACGGATTACACGATTTATGAGGCGGGTTTGGAGCGGTTTATTTCTGCGGGTAAACAAAACCACGATTCCGGAATAGTAGATTCCTTAAATGCCGCAAAAACGGGTGCAAAAAAGCGGTTTGTGACATTGAATGTCGAGGCCCGTGATGCCGATGCGCCTTATATGTCGACGATCTGGCAGGGTGGGCACGTTGTGGGTGAAACCACCTCGGGGGGCTGGGGGTATCGTATAGATGGATCAATAGCGCTGGGCGTGGTGCGGGCAGATTTGGCCGTAGAAGGCACGGCGCTTGAGGTGGAAATTTATGGTGAGCGCTGTAAGGCGGTGGTGCAAAAGGATACGCCGCTGTGGGATCCGCACAATGAAAGGATACGGGCATGAAACCCAAGTTTTTAAAAATTATCAGCCTGTTGCTTTATGTGGTTATCATCTATGGCCTCGGTTTTTTGTGGCTAAATGATGCGGCACAAGTTGGGGTTTGGATGGCGCTTGTGCTTGTGCCAATGCTGATCGGTGCGGCCACGCAATTTATCTGGGATCCGAAACGAAAAGCCGCGTTTATGCATGTTGGTCTGGTGGCTTTGGGGCTGACAGCGTTGGTTTTGATTGTTCTGCTCTTGTTTGGGGTTGAAGCGGTGATCTGTATTGCCATGGCAGCACCGATTGTTGCGCCGTTGGAATTTCTTGGGGTCTGGTTTGCGCGGCGGATGATTGATCGCAACGACACATCGAATTCATCTTATGCCGCATTGATCTTGTTGCCGATCGTCCTGTTGCCGTTTGAAGGCGCAGTGACGTTCCCGCTATCACAGGAAACCGTAGTGACCGAGATCATCATTGATGCCCCTAGGGACGTGGTGTGGAACCATACGGTGGTTATCCCCGAAATCCAGCCTGAGGAACGTATCTGGACATTTTCCCACGCGTTACTTCGCACGCCAAAACCGGTTAGTGCGGCTGTGTCGGGGGATGTGCGTCGCTTGCGTTGGACGCAGGGTATTTTGTTTAAGGAAATTATAACCGATCGGATAACCAATCAGCGTTTGGCGTGGGAGTTTGATTTTTACGCGCCTGAAACTCTGACCGCGTTTGATCCGCATATTTCGCCAAACAGCCGGATGTTAAAAGTAAAGGACGGGCGTTACGAATTGTTCACCCTTGCGGATGGGCGCACGAAATTGCGCCTTGAAACCCATTACCAAATTCGCACCCCGTTTAATGCTTATGTGCGCCTGTGGGGGCATGTTTTTCTGAATGATTTTCAAAATAGCGTTTTGGCGGTGATCAAAACCCGCGCCGAAGCGCAAGGATAGGAGCCTGAGAATGACATTTCCTAAACATGCACGTGTGGTGATTATTGGCGGCGGCATTATCGGCTGCTCGGTTGCGTATCATCTGGCGAAACTGGGTTGGAAAGATGTGGTGCTGTTGGAGCGTAAGGCCTTGACCAGTGGCACTACGTGGCACGCCGCGGGGTTAATCGGCCAGCTGCGGGCCTCGTCCAACATGACGAAACTGGCGAAATACAGCCGTGATCTTTACGTTTCGCTTGAGGCGGAAACGGGGGTGGCGACGGGCATTCGCACGGTTGGATCGATCTCGGTGGCCTTAACGCAGGACAGGCGCGAGGAGCTGTTTCGCGGGGCCGCGATGGCGCGGGCGTTTGGCGTGCAGGCCGAAGAAATTACGGCACGCGAGGTTAAGAACCGTTATCCGCATTTGAATATTGATGATGTTGTGGGCGGAGTGTTTATCCCCGAAGACGGGCAGGGAGATCCTTCCAATATTGCGCTGGCGCTGGCCAAAGGCGCAAAAATGCGCGGCGCACAAATAGAGGAGTGGGTGCGGGTTTGTGCCGTTCGGGTTGAAGGCGGCCGCGCCACGGGTGTGGAATGGGAAACTGACGAGGATCGCGGATTTATCGCCGCTGATCATGTGGTCAATTGCGCCGGAATGTGGGGGCGCGAAGTGGGGAAAATGGCGGGTGTAAACGTGCCGCTGCAAGCCTGTGAGCATTTTTACATTGTTTCCGAGCCGATCAAGGGGTTGGAACAATTGCCAGTGCTGCGGGTGCCGGATGAATGCGCCTATTACAAGGAAGAAGCCGGAAA
>CAMZKY010000134.1 GCA_947311455.1 uncultured Marinosulfonomonas sp.
ACCCCTTGGGCCAACACCACCGCAACAACCCCGTAAACCGCCAACCATAAACGCCGTTCCAGACGTTCAATCATTGCTTCAATCCGTTCCAGCCGCCCCGCAAGCGCATCGAATTGCAGCTTGGCGACCCGCTCGTTAGCATCAATACGCGCAGTGGCCGCATCAAAGCTGTCATATAAAAACCGCGATCCCGCGCGGTGGGGCTTTTCTTCGCTCATTATTCATCTGCCTGCTTGGGCAAGCCTAAAATGGCGCGCTTTTCCGCATCGGTCAGGAAGATGGCTGCACCGACGCGTTTCCATTGCGCATCCCGTTCCACCGCCAAAGCCGGCACTTGATCCTGATCGGGGCGCAATTCAACGGTTTCATCATAAAATCCGTTCAGCCAGCCCGAAATCGCCGCCGTAACCCGCGTCGCCAATGGCAACACCGTCAGCCGGTAAAAGGCGCGGTTAGCCTCGGCGTAATTGGCATAGGTCGCGTCCCCCGGGATGCCCAGCAACATCGGCGGCACCCCGAATGCGGTGGCAATTTCACGCGCCGCGGCCTCTTTGGTTTTCTGGAATTCCATGTCGGACGGGGAAAATCCCATCGGTTTCCAATCCAGCCCGCCTTCCAGCAGCATCGGACGCCCCGCATTGGCCGCGCCTTGGTGTTGCGAGGCCATTTCATCCACCAGCCGATCATATTGATCCGCCGTCAAAGCCCCCTGCCCGTCTGATCCGCGATAGACAATCGCCCCCGACGGGCGCGCCGCGTTATCCAGCAGCCCCTTTGACCAGCGCGAGGCCGAATTATGCACGTCAATCGCACTGGCTGCAGCCTGAAGCGGGGAAAATCCGTAATGATCGTCTTGGGGCGAAAAGGATTTGATATGGCAAATCGGGGCCGCGCCATTTGTCATGTCGAAACGGTGCTTTTTACCGCCCACCGCATATTCATAAGCCACCGGCCAGCCATCCCCGCCGGGCACAACATTCATCCGGTCACTGCGCAGCACATGCAATTCCAGCGGCGTGCCGTCTTCGCCGGCAACCACCTCTAGATAGCCGTTTCCGGTAAGCAACAGCTGGCCAAACAGCGCCTCAAGCAATTCTGCGCGCCCTTGGGCCAAGTTCGGATTTTTCATCAGCGCAAGCAGCGGATGCATATCATAGCGCCGCTCGCTATCTTGCAAGATCAACGGCAAAGCCGACGCAGCTTCGGCAATCAGCTTGACCGAACGAAACCCGATCGGATTGCCCAGAAAACCGGAGCGCGTCAGGGAAACCACATCGCGGGGCGACCATGCCACACGGCCCGCACCATGATAAGCCACAACCGGCCCCGCCGCCGAAGCTTTGGTTTGTGGCGGTGTTGCTGCGCCGCGATTGAAAAAATTAAACGCCATAGAAGAAACTCCTCGTGTCTGAAACAATCTGAACGATTATCCTTACAAACAGTTAAAGGCTGCGAACGCTGGGTCGTTTCCATTTTGCAACGGGGTCGATCATCACATCCTGCAAGGCCCACACCAGCGCATCCACCCGATCCGGGCTGCCTTGCCCCATATAACCGCGCGTGGTCATCCGGCACATCTGCGCCTCGAGCTGGCCCATATCGGGCATGTGCTTGATCTTGCCTTGTTCATAAAGCGCCGCCACAGGCTCGGCCCGCGCGATCTTGCCCTTTGAGGCATGAACAGAACGATACGGCACCAGCGGATCAACCTGCCGCAACACCGATTCAACCATATCGCCGCCCTGGTTCACTTCGGCCACCAAACGATCCGCGCCGAATTCTTCCATCATCGCAATCGCCACTTTGGCCCACCCAGACGGGCTGGCGGCGGTGACGCTGGCGTCTTTCAACACCACCGCGTGCCAATCGGCAGGCGGGCCTTGGGTGTTGGCCCCCACCACAACGATACCGCATTCATCCGATCCCTTGTGGCCGGTCACAGGCGGATCAATCGCCACCACGATACGATCCAGATCCCCAGCATCGCGCACCCGCAATTCATCCAGTTGTTTCGATGTCCACATCGCGCCTTCGCAATCTTCCAGCAGCACCCCATCCAGTTCCTGTTGCCCCAGCCGCGTGCCCGCATAACGCGCCCGCACCTCGTCAAGGAAAGACGACGCCAGATAGGCGCGGTTGGCCTCGGTCGGGGCGTGGGTGGTGACGGTGGTGGAATTGGCCAGAATGGATTTCAACAAAGGCACGTTTTTGGGCGTCGTCGTCACGCACATGCGCGGTTTATCCCCCAAACGCAGGCCGAATTGCAGCATATCCCACGCCGCATCGGCCTTTTTCCATTTGGCCAGCTCATCGACCCACGCCGCATCAAATTGCGGTCCGCGCAGGCTTTCGGGATCGCTTGCCGAAAACAGTTGCGCCACCGCCCCGTTGGGCCAGATCAGACGCTTGCGGCCCGCCTGCCATTCGGGGCGCCGATCCGGGGGCGAACAGGCCAGAATGCCGCTTTCGCCAAACACCATCACCTCACGCGCCTGATCAA
The DNA here is from genome assembly GCA_947311455.1 of uncultured Marinosulfonomonas sp. Lineage (GTDB taxonomy): Bacteria > Pseudomonadota > Alphaproteobacteria > Rhodobacterales > Rhodobacteraceae > Profundibacter. The sequence continues at coordinate 2,501 of CAMZKY010000134.1, forward strand.
TGGTTTCCCCCACCAAAGCCACACGGCGCGAGCGGCCCATATCCAGCGGGCGCGAGCCTTCGACTTCGGCGCGCACCCATTCGGCACCGGCGCGGGTTTTACCCGCCCCGCGCCCGCCCATAATCACCCATGTGCGCCAATCGCCTTCGGGGGGCAATTGATGCTCAAAGGCCCAGAATTCAAACAGATAAGGCAGCGCCAGAAACGCAGCTTCGCTTAACCCGTCGAGAAATTTTTCCTGTTCAGATTGCGGCGCGCAAGCGAGCCATTCTGCGCCCGATTTCATCGCGTGCGCTGTCGAAATCAAGGGCATACCCGCCTTTGTTTTGTGATTCTGATTGGTCATTTTCGGTAACCTTTACCCTTTCTCGAAGCAAAGCATTTGCAACATTTGTAATCTGTTGTGCCGCATCCACTTCTTGGCGGTCGGCCATATCGTTGGTGTTTTTCAAATCATTTATTGATGAATTCAATTGCCCCAAAGCCTGGGAAAAATCATTTTCGTTGATCTTAAGACACGTTTGTGACGCGTCTTTATCCCCTTCGGAATTGTTCACTGTCATGTAAATATTCACGCCTCTCATGCTATCCGCACGAGCAAAATGCAAAAACGGCCCCTGTATCCAGATGCCGTTCCTCACTTTTCCTAGCTGTGATTAACTATACCCCAAGAGTATACAAATGTCAATATTCCACCCTGAGGCGAACGTGCGTTTCGGTTACCATTTGGTAACCCTATAGCTGGTCGATTTCGGCAAATTCACCCAGTTTGCGCACACTATCGATTTCCGCGTGGTTTTTGCGCACCGTCACCCCCATATCGCGCAACTGGCTAAAGGCCCGCGACAGGCTTTCGGGTTTGATCCCTAACCGCCCCGCGATCAGCACCTTGTCATAAGGCAGGGTGACGGTGCAATTATCGCACTCTTTGTCACATAAACTGTGCAAAAACTGCGCCACACGTTGGGCGCCGGTGTTGGCCTTAAGCTGTTCAACCTGTGTCACCAACGCGTGCAAATGGGCAAAGGTGGCAGACAAAATAGACAAGGCCAGATCCGGCTCTTTGCGCATCAGGTTCAGGTAAACCGATGTGGGAATATGGATCACCTTGGTTTTTGTACTGGCCTCGGCTGATACCGGATAAATATCACCGCGAAAGGCCGCAGCCTCGCCAAAACTGCGCCCTTTGGTAAACACCCCCACCACAGCCTCGGATCCCATCGGCGTAATCCGGTAAAGTTTGACCCAACCGGAAATCACAATGTAAATCGAAACGGCTTCGTCACCCTGAACAAAAACCGTTTCGCCGCGTTCAAAATGTTTAACCGAGGAGCGCGACAAAATATCGACAGTGATTTCATCCGGAATGTTTGCAAGCAATATCGACTGCTTGGCAATTTCAACAAATTCTGGTTTCATTTTGGGGCTTTCAAACAATATATTTACACTCTAATTGAACTGACGCTAAAATCCAACCAAGTTAATGTGTAATCATAACAATAACTTATCTTACCAATAACCCTATAACTGCGAATTGTTTTCAATTGCACTTAACAATTATCAAGAAACCACCCGCAGCTTTCCCTTACCTTTTTACACAGACGAAACCAAAGGAGATCAGATTATGTTTACAAGAAGAGCTGCCATGATGGGGGCTGCATTGGTTGCAGCAAGCCCGTTTGTTGTGAGCCGCGCCTCGGCGTCAGGCGAAGTGATGACAACTGCAGGGGCGGGCGATGTTGATCTGTCCGGCCTAGAGCGGATCAAACCCGAACTGAAAAAACCCCCCTTTGTGATGGATCACGATCAAGTTGCGGTTGGCGGCCCGAAAATCGTTGAATTCGAAATGCAAATCGTTGAAAAAGAAGTTGAAATCGACGATGGTGTCTATTTGCAAGCCATGACCTATAACGGGTCTATGCCCGGCCCTTTGATGGTGGTGCACGAAGGCGATTATCTGGAGCTGACACTTTACAACTCTCCTGAAAATTCACTGCAACACAACATCGATTTCCATGCCTCGACCGGTGCGTTGGGCGGGGGGTCTCTGACCCTGATCAATCCGGGTGAAAAGGTGACGCTACGCTTTAAGGCAACACGCCCCGGATCGTTTATCTATCACTGTGCCCCGGGTGGCGCGATGATCCCGTGGCACGTTGTTTCGGGCATGTCCGGTGCGGTTCTGGTGTTGCCGCGTGAAGGCCTGAAAGATCACAACGATCAGCCGGTTTCCTATGACAAAGTCTACTTTATCGGCGAAAATGATTTCTACATTCCAAAAGATGAAGATGGCGAATACATGCGCTTTGAAGACCCTCTGGATGGGTATAGCGATATGGTTGACGTCATGCAGGGCCTGATTCCAAGCCATGTAACCTTCAATGGTAAAGTGGGTGCTTTGACCGGAGACGGCGCTTTGACCGCAAAAGTGGGCGAAAAAGTCCTGTTTATCCACGCGCAAGCCAACCGCGACAGCCGCCCGCACCTAATTGGTGGCCACGGCGATCTGGTTTGGGAATTGGGGAAATTCAACAACAAACCCGACATTGATCTGGAAACATGGTTCATTCGCGGCGGCTCTGCCGGTTGCGCCCTTTATGAATTCCGTCAACCCGGCGTTTACGCCTATGTAAACCACAACCTGATCGAGGCTGTAAACCTTGGCGCGACAGGACACGTGGTGGTCGAAGGTGAATGGAACAATGATCTGATGGAACAAGTGCTTGAGCCAACAGAATATGACGCCATGCACGAAGGCAAAACCGCCCTTCCATAGGGGAACTGTTTGAAAAAAACGGGGATGGCTTACGGGCCATCCTTTTTTCTTGCGCAGGAGGAAAAGATGAAACGCGTGATCATAGGTGGATTTTTGCTGTTGGCCGGTGTTGCGGTTGGAACTGCCGGCTATTTGAATGCGGATTTGATCTTGCCCGCCAAAATCACCGATCTGCCAGAGCTGGTTAAAATTCCGGCGGGTGATTTTGACTACCGCATGTCGGGAAAATACAAAATCGGCACCCAGACCGTTGATGCGCCGATCCAGCATGTTGAAAACGCGCCCGCCTTTCAGGTGATGAAATATCACGTTAGTCAGAATGAATACGCCCGCTGTGTCAAAGACGGGGACTGCCGTGATACAGATCGTCGAAAAGGCAATGATTTGCCTCAGGCCAATATCAATTATTACGATGCCAAAGCCTATGCGACGTGGTTTTCCAAACAAACCAAAAAACACTGGCGTCTACCCACCTCACTGGAATGGCAACGCTATGCCGGGGATAGTTATGTTGATCTGGCCCTGGGAGATCTGGATGATAAAAACGATCCGGCCCAACGCTGGCTTAAACAATACGCACAACAGGTTGCCTTGCGCGGCGATGCGGATCTGACACTGCGCCAGCGGGGGGCTGGTGGCGAAAACAATCTGGGGGTGGCCGATATTTCGGCCAATGTCTGGGAATGGACGGACACCTGTTTTTATAACACACAACTGGATGAGGATGGAAAAACCATTCTGAAATCCCACGAAACCTGCGCCGTGCGCGCCGTCGAAGGCAAGCACCCCGCCTTTATCATCGAAATTGTGCGCGACGCCAATGTCGGCGGCTGCGCGGCCGGTATTCCGCCGGATTTTCTGGGCTTTCGGCTGGTTCTTGACGATTGAACCGTCTTGATCTTACACCATCAACAAAAAGAGAAATTCGCGTCCCTTTGTGTTTATGACGGTTCTCATCTACAATGTCCCCGTTGATGATCGAAAACAGCGTAACACTGGTGGTGTAAGTTCAAGGCGGCTTAAACTGAATGGAAATGCGCGATGCGCATTACATAATGTCTCGCAGGCCCTTTGGGCCTGCTCGGTTTTGCCGCCGAGGATCAGTTATTGCCTTGTGCCGCTTCATGCGCACGCCATTTCGCAACGTTGGCGTTATGTTCGCGCAGGGTTTTGGCAAAGGCGTGGCCGCCGGTGCCATCCGCAACAAAGAAAATGTAATCGGTGCTGTCCGGATTAACCGCTGCCTCGATCGCGGCGCGGCCCGGGTTGGCGATCGGAGTTGGGGGGAGGCCGGCAATCACATAGGTATTATAGGGCGTTTCGCGGCGCAATTCGCTGCGACGCAAGCCACGCCCAAGAATGCCCTGCCCTTTGGTGACGCCATAAATTACTGCCGGATCGGTTTGCAGTTTCATGCCTTGTTTCAGGCGGTTCACAAACACGCTGGCCACTTGGCGGCGTTCCCGTGCCACGCCGGTTTCCTTTTCCACGATCGAGGCCAGAACCAGCGCTTCTTCTTTAGTGTCAAACGGTAGGTTTGCAGCGCGGTTGGCCCATGCCTTATCCAAAATAGCCATCTGTGCGGCCTGCATGCGTTGCAAAACGGCATTCCGGTCCGAGCCGGCTTTTACCTCGTAACTGTCGGGGGCCAGCATCCCTTCCGGGGGCAATTCGGCAACTTCGCCCTTGATGAAATCCATGGTTTTCAGCGCTTCGACCACCTGCCAGCTGGTCACACCTTCGGCCATGGCGATGCGATAGCGCACATCAGCCTCGTTGCGCGTGGAGGTATAGATCGCGGGCACTGCATCTTCAGAAGGATTAAACGAGGCTTTTTCTACATAGCGATTGGTGGCAGGATCAAGCGCGCGCACTTGCACTTGCGAGCGGCGCACTCCGATGCGATACACAATTTCAGTGCCGCAGGTGGACTGACCGCCGCGTGTAACAATATCAATAATGTCGCGCATCGAGGCCTGCTCGGGCACCAGAAATGCCCCGGCCTTTAGATGATTTTTCTTGCCGGAGTATTCCACGCCGATATTAAAGATCGCGCCGTTGTAAATTGCCCCGCGTTCGGCCAAATCTGCAGAAACCTTGCGCATAGACGTGCCGCGATCCACCTTAAGGCAAATCGCTTGGGTCAATGGGCCGGGGGCCACATATTTGGTTTTGCCCCAGGCAATCATCCCGCCAACAAGGAACACAATCACCACCAGAAACGTTAGCCCGTTCGAGGCAACATTACGCCACATCAGTCAGAGACCTTTCCCATAACAAGGCTGGCATTGGTGCCGCCAAAGCCAAAAGAATTTGACAGCGCCACATTGATTTCACGCTTCACCGCCACTTTCGGAGCCAGATCAAGTTTCACATCCTCAGGCGGGGTGTCCAGATTCAAGGTGGGCGGTGCGATCTGGTCGCGAATAGCCAGAATGCAGAAAATCGCCTCGACGGCGCCCGCCGCGCCCAGCAAATGGCCAATGGCGGATTTGGTGGACGACATGGTTGCGCCGCTGGCCGCGTCGCCCATCAAACGCTGAACCGCGCCAAGTTCGATCGTGTCGGCCATGGTGGAGGTGCCATGCGCGTTGATGTAATCAATATCCTCAGGTGTTACCCCTGCCCGCTTCAATGCGGCCGACATAGAGCGGAAGCCGCCGTCACCGTCAGAGGCAGGCGCGGTGATGTGATACGCATCGCCCGACAGGCCATAGCCCAGAACTTCGGCGTAAATTGTGGCACCGCGCGCTTTGGCGTGCTCGTATTCCTCAAGCACCACAACACCCGCGCCTTCGCCCATGACAAACCCGTCGCGATCCTCATCATAAGGGCGGCTGGCGGATTTGGGATCGTCACCGCGCGAGGTGGACAGCGCCTTACAGGCGTTAAATCCGGCAATACCGATTTCGCAAATCGGCGCTTCGGCCCCGCCAGCAATCATCACATCCGCATCATCCAGCATGATCAAACGCGCCGCGTCCCCGATGGCGTGGGCGCCCGTAGAACAGGCCGTCACAACCGCATGATTTGGTCCTTTGAAACCATAGCGAATAGACACCTGACCCGAGGCCAGATTGGATAAGGACCCCGGGATAAAGAATGGCGAAACCCGGCGCGGGCCGCGTTCTTTTAACAAAATCGCGGTTTCGGCAATGGTTTGCAGCCCGCCAATGCCGGATCCGATCATCACGCCTGTGCGCTCTTGGGCTTCGTCATCTTCGGGTGCCCAACCGGCATCCTTAACCGCCTGATCCGCCGCCGCCATGGCATAAAGGATAAAATCATCAACCTTGCGCTGATCTTTCTTGGCCATGGTATCATCAGGGTTAAACGTGCCATTGCTGCCATCACCACGCGGAATTTCGCAAGCGTAATTGGTTTGCAAATGGCTGGCGTCAAACCGCGTGATCGTGCCCGCACCGCTTTCACCGGCAATGATCCGCTTCCACGTTTCATCCACCCCACAGGCCAGTGGTGTTACCATTCCCAAACCTGTCACAACTACTCGACG
>CAMZKY010000135.1 GCA_947311455.1 uncultured Marinosulfonomonas sp.
AGCCTGACAATCTGGAATGGGCCGAAGCGGGGATTGTGGAGGAAGACGAACACGCCCTGATCCACCGCGACACCAACGGCGCGGTTTTGTCGGCGGGGGATACGGTGGTTCTGATCAAGGATCTGAACGTCAAAGGCGCGGGCTTTACTGCCAAACGCGGCACGGCGGTGCGTAATATTTCACTGGTGCCCGATAACGAAGGCCATATCGAGGGTCGTGTGAGCGGGCAACAGATTGTGATCCTGACGGAATTTGTGAAAAAATCAGGATAGCGTGTTTCGGTTTTATAAGGGAAGCAAGATTTCTAGCGTTGAGTGCCGCGCTGGTGTTTGCTTTTGGTTTTGCGGGGCCGGTGAATGCCAAACCCAAAAGCCGATGACGTGTTATTCGGCACCCGGTCTGTGATCGGTTAACCCTTTTCGGGGGGAATACCTGTGTATTGTTTGCCATACGCTTGCCATACGCTTGCCATACGTAAGCCATACGCAAACAATACCGTGCAATCCCCCTCCAAATCCCCTATTAACCTGCCTTAACAAATCCTTAAAACGCGCCCGAAACCCATGTCGAAACTGATCCTGTTTAACAAACCTTTCAACGTCTTGTCGCAATTCACCGACAAAGGATCGACGACCAGTGCGCGCCAAACCTTGTCAGATTATATAGATATTCCAAAGGTTTACGCCGCAGGCCGGCTTGATAAAGACAGCGAAGGATTGCTGGTTTTAACCGATAATGGCGCCCTGCAAGCCAAAATCGCCAACCCCCGCCATAAAATGCCCAAAACCTATTGGGTTCAGGTAGAAGGCGAACCGGATGAAAAGGCCCTTGAAATGTTGCGGGCCGGTGTGGTTTTGAAAGACGGAAAAACCCGCCCAGCCAAGGCACAAGCTATTGATATACCAGATAATTTGTGGCCCCGCATGCCGCCTATCCGCGTGCGAAAATCTGTGCCTGATACGTGGATTTCAATCACCATTTCCGAGGGTAAAAACCGCCAGATCCGCCGAATGACCGCCGCCATCGGCCACCCCACCCTGCGCCTGATCCGCTATAGCGTTGGCAACTGGACAATCGACGGGATTAACAATGGTGATTGGGTGTTATCCAGTTGATATCACACAATAATACCAGCTAATCACTGTCTGGAAATAGAAATACTAAACTAGGTTAGTAGTTCTTTTAGTCCGCTTTCAACGCTTGAATTTCAAATAAATCTCCCCACATAAAGCCCAAGCAGGAGCATAAAATGACCAACCCAAATCAAGACGTTCTCACCTTCCTGAAAACCCGCCGTTCACGCTCCTATAAATTGCTCACCCTCCCCATACCCGACCGCGATCAACTAAGCCGGATTCTTACCATCGCAGCTCGGACACCGGACCACGGCAAGCTGGAGCCATGGCGCTTTATTGTTCTTGAAAAACAGTCTCTTACACGTTTGGCAGCGCTTATAGAAACCCGCGCCGCGGCTCTTGAAATCGATCCCGAAAAGGCCACCAAAGCCATTGCCGCGTTTGCCAATGCCCATCTGGTTGTCGCCGTGGTATCCACCCCTAAACCGTCGGATAAAGTGCCAGAAATCGAGCAGACCTATTCCGCAGGCGCCGTCTGCCTTGCACTGCTGAACGCCGCTCTTGCTTCGGGTTGGGGGGCAAACTGGATCAGCGGCTGGCCCAGCCATGATCGCATTTTTCTGCGCGATGGGTTAACACTGCAAGCCCATGAAAACATTGCCGGATTCATTCATATTGGCACCAGCAAAATTACCCCGCCGGATCGCCCGCGCCCCGATATAAACGCCCTAACAACATGGATTTCCACATGAATCATTTTGATAAAATTCCGCCCGCGATGATCAAAGCGGTGCAGCAACTGACCGATCCGAAATTCATCACCGTAATCCTGAAATCCGTTGGGTTGATGTTGCTGATTACCGGCCCGTTTTTCCTGATCTTTGTTGGAATCGCCTCATTTTTGCAATGGATTATGCCAGAAGCAATCAACCTGCCGATGCTGGGAGAAGTCGGGTTTTTAGGCATATATACCAAAGGCTTGGCCTCGAAAACCTCGTGGATATTCTGGACATATATCATGGCCCCAATCGCGCTAACGATTGTTAGCTTTTTCCTTGATACCATCGCCGACGCGGTGGAAAAACGCCACTACCCAAACCTGCCCACTGCCAAACGCATGAACGGCGCACAGGTCATGGGGTATTCGATCCGGTTCTTGGGGTTAACCGCCCTGATCAGTATCGCTGCCCTGATTGCATCCCTGTTTGTCGGTATGCTTGGCCCGATCGTATTTATCGGGGCAAATGGATACCTGATGGCGCGCGAATATCTAGGCACCGTTGCCATCCGCCGGATGCCGTTAAAAGACGCCAACAAATTCACCAACCGCTATCTATTCACTTTTTGGGCCTTAGGCGCTGGGCTGGCCGTTTTGTTGAATATACCGTTCCTGAATCTGATTGTTCCCGTGGTTGGCGTTGCCGCCTTTACCCACCTGTTCCACCAGCTATCGGAACCGCGCGAATAGTTTTAAACATCTCGAACTCATCCAGAGAAATCACTCCGCTTAAGATAATCGCCACCAGCACAATCCAGACAGGAATAGTGATTGCCGTTACGATCAAGGCACGCTTTTTGATCTGCGGGTTTTCGGGGGCCTAGCGCGGCGTGCCGGGCACAATATCGCCTGCTTCTGCTTGTGTTTTCAAACGGATAGGTAAAATCAAAAATAACGTGGCAAACCAGATTACCGCGAACAAAACCATTGCTGATGTAATCGCCATCTTACACTTCCTCCAGTTCAATCAGGGTGCCGTTAAAATCCTTGGGATGCAAGAATAGCACGGGTTTCTTATGGGCGCCGATCTTTGGCTCCCCGTTCCCCAAAACCCGCGCACCACTGGCCACCAGATGATCACGCGCGGCAATAATATCATCCACTTCGTAACACATATGATGAATGCCGCCGGACGGGTTTTTATCCAAAAATCCCTGTATCGGGCTGTTTTCGCCTAGAGGATATAACAATTCTATTTTGGTGTTGGGCAGCGCGATAAACACCACCGTTACCCCATGATCCGGCTCGTCTTGCGGCGCACCAACATCTGCGCCAAGCGTATCACGGTACAGGGCAATCGCGGCTTCCAGATCGGGCACGGCAATCGCAACATGGTTCAAACGTCCAATCATCGGGTTTCCTTTTCGTTGTTCATCGTGGTTATGCCCAGCATTCAGGTGCCGCGCAAGCGCCAGATCACTGCGGCCCGCAACAAAACTGCCCGTGCTGTTAACCCTCCCTTAGCCATTTTTCTGCTTAATCAGAATCAAATGCTGCTGGAGGTAGAAATGAATGATTTAGAAACAATGCTGATGAACCGCACACCCACGGCTAATCGCCCTCTATTGGGGCTGACGGTGCTGGTGGTTGAAGATAGTCTTTTTGCCTGCGAGGCTATTCGCCTGATGTGCTTGCGATCCGGGGCCCGCATTCGCCGCGCCGATTGCCTGGCCTCGGCGCGCAATCATTTGCGTGTGTATCGCCCCAATGTGGTGATTGTTGATATGGGGCTGCCTGACGGGTCTGGTGCCGATTTGATCCGCGAGCTGGCCACCAATGCGATAGGGCAGGAAGCGATCATTGGCATTTCAGGTGATGAATCAGAGCATCAAGCCGCGATCGAGGCTGGTGCTCATGATTTTGTTTTAAAACCCTTCGATAGCCTTGCCGCATTTCAGCAGATCATCCTGTCGCATTTACCCGCCGATGCCCAACCCGCTGGATTACGCGCGGTGTCGAATGATCAGGTCAAACCCGATATGCTGGCTTTTCAGGACGACGTGGCCCATGTGATTGATGTGTTGAACCAAAATCCAGATGGTAAAGATCTGGATTACATCGCGCAATTTACCACGGGGGTTGCCAAAATTGCCCACGATAAAACGCTTGAAAAAGCGGCAAAATCACTTGCCAAAGATCGTGCGGCAGGGCGCGCGGGCGCTGCGGGGGCAAAACTATTATCCGAAATTTTACACGATCGCTTATCTGCACGCGCCATCGTTTAAAGAAAGCCATTTATAGGTCTACGCCCTAGTCCGAAAGACCAGGGTCTTTGGACACCCGCACCAAACGGGTCAAATCTGCAAGGCTTTCAATTTGCTGGCCGTTTTCATCAAAGTTTTGCGGCAACAGCCACGTATGATAGGCCGACTTCAGCGCGGGCCATTCGCTGTCGATGACGGCAAACCATGCGGTGTCGCGGTTACGATTTTTGATCACCATGTGCTGGCGAAAAATACCCTCATAGCTAAACCCAAATCGCTGCGCCGCGCGGCGTGATCCTGTGTTTCGGGCATCGCACTTCCATTCATAGCGGCGATATCCGGCGTCGAACGCCCATTTCATCATCAAAAACATCGCTTCAGTTGCGGCACGGGTTTTTTGCAGGGCAGGGGAATAACAGATACTTCCCACCTCGATCACCCCCGCTGTGGGCTTGATTCGCATATAGCTGGCAACGCCTTCGAAATGACCCGTTTCAAGGTTTTTAATCGCATAGAAAACCGGATCGGGTTTGTTTTCAACCTCGCGCACCCAGCGATGATATCCGGCTGCCGATGCAAACGGACCAACCGCCATATAATCCCAAATACTGTCATCAACAGAATTAAATCGGTGGATTTCGCCCGCGTGTTTATCGGCGCTTAACAGTTCAAGCTGCGCATATTGCCCCGTTAGAACCGGCGCGTTCGGGCGTGGTGGCACCTGCCAGTTGTTCAGCTTGTTTCCCAATGTATCGTTTTCCATGATCTTTCCCCGGTTTTCAGGATCAAGATGTGCACAGCCTGTTTGGGTTTACAAGATAATTTCCGGCGTTGTGCCAATCTCCAGATTTGGAAAAACGGTTTGCTCCAGAACGGATTTGTCCACCCCAAACAGCCCCTGCATCGCGCGTGCCGCATAGGCACGCACATCGCCCGTCGGCATCAAATCGCGATCCTGAAACAAATCACCTTCGCCCAACCCGGGCCATTTTCCATACACTTGCCCGCCTTTTAGCGCCCCCCCCGCCATCACCATCGCCCCCCCGGTGCCATGATCGGTGCCTTGGGTGCCGTTTTCGCGCACTGTGCGGCCAAATTCGGTCATTGCCAGAACTGTGGTTTTACCCCAGATATCCCCCAGATCACGCTCTAAAATCAGGATCGTATCGGCCAGTTGCCCCAACGCCCGTGTCAAAGCGCGTCTCTGGCCGCCGTGGGTATCCCAACCATTGATCGAAAACGTTGCCACACGGGTTTCAGCGCGCAAACGATTGGCGGCAAATTCGGCCACCCGTTTATGGCCGCCGCCCTTAAGTGATGCTATCATCTGCGTCTGCATCATTTTGGAATCACCGGTTTCTCCGTCGTCTAGCATGGCCGCTGGATTAAGCGCTTGGGCTAGCATGATTGCTTCGTCCAGTGATCCCCCGAAAAGAGGATCATCATGGTAAACCAGCTCCAGCATCCGGCGGGCTTGCAACGTTAGATTTAGATGCGTATCGGGCGACCAGTTGGAAACAGGGGCCGCGCCTGTGGTGATCAACATTTCCTCTTGGCCAATGGCAAAGGCGGTTTGGGCCTCAACCCCCGTCATGGTTTGCAGCATCCGGTTCAGCCAGCCATCACGCTGCGCCCCGATTGGCGCATTCATACCCGTGCCCGCCTCAAGCAAATCCTGCCCGTCAAAATGGCTACGTTTATTGCGATAAGGGGTGGAAACTGCATGGGCAAAGCCAAGCTGACCTTTGCGCCACAAGGGGATCAGGCTGGCCAGCCCTTTGTGCATGGAAAAATATCCGTCCAGATCAAAGGCGCCGCCCGCGTCGCCAAATTTCAGGCTTTTGCGCAGGCTTGAAAACGCCCTATCCCCATAAGGCTGCACCACATCCAGCCCGTCCATCGCCCCGCGCAGGATAATCACCACCAGCCGATTATCCGACGGGATTGACGCGAAACTCATTGGTGTGATCAACGGGCTGGCGGCAAGCGAACACCCTGCCAGCCCCGCGCGCATTAAAAATTTCCGTCTTGAAGCCCGTTCCATATTGCCCCCTATCGCCGCTGAAATTCGGGCGCGGCCAGAATAATGCCCACCCCTTCGGCGCGATTTTCTGCACCCTTGGCGGCAAATGCCAATGCCCCGCTGGCCCGCCCTGCCAAAGCGGTTTGCACCAGTTTACGCGGATCAGGCAGGTCGGGTTTTACAATTGCGGGCACCGTCATTGCCCATTGAATACGCGCGGCCAATGCTTGTGGCGTAATCCAATCGCCCGCCGCCTCGGGCCAGCCATCCGGCCCCGTGGGCGATTGCCATTTCTGCCCCATCAATGCGAGGGGCGCATAAATTCCGGCGCGCATTACTTTCCAGTTCAACCGCTTCATGTCGGCGGGTGTTACATCCAGCGCCCGCAGGGAAGAGACAATGAAATCAAACGGCTGTTTGACCTTTTGATCGGGCATCGCCCACGCGGCGGGATGATTTAGCATGGCGCGATAGGTGGCCGTTAAATCGCCTCCGCTGGCCAAATACGTCTTGGCAATCGCGTTAACCAAACCCTGATCCGGCGCATCGGATACAAAATGCACCGCCAGTTTGCGCGCCAGATGCTTTGCCGTATCCGGATGCAGCGCCAAATCTTCCAGAAACTGTTCCACATCGCGCAACTGCGCTACACCTCGTCGATAGGATTTCCCCAGTATTTTAATTGGCCCGGGTTCCGCAGAAAACCCAGCAAATTCATGGGATTCATTGCCACGATACGTCACCCCTGCCAGCAATTTTGCAAAAGAACGCACGTCGCTTTGCGTGTAGTTCGCACCCACCCCAAGCGTGTGCAGCTCCAATACCTCACGCGCCAGATTTTCGTTTAGGCCCGTGCCCTTGCGCCGCGCCGCACGGCGGGAATTTGGCCCAACGGAATTGACCTGATCCAGATAGATCAGCATCATTGGATGAAATACGGCGGCCTTTAGCAGATCGGCAAAAGTACCGGATAGATGCGGTCGGATCGCATCCTCAACGTAGGTCGAAACCGTATAGCGCAGGATCGAAACCTTGCCGACCACGGTAAAATGATCCCCCCAAAACTGCACCAGCCGTTCGCGAAATCCATCCTGCGTCATTGCCCCGCGCGAAAGAGCCGCGTTTAGCCAACTTGCCTGCCAGCGCCGCGCGGATTTTTTCAACAAGCGAATGCGTTGCTTGGCCTCTTTGGCAATCGGGCTGTCTTTGTTTTCACGCCGCGTGCGATTCAACCTGCGGATTTCATCGATGGTAAACTGGATATCGGCAAAACGATCCACCGGAAATTTCCGCGCCATATCATCGGGCCGCCTCAGGGTATCCAACATCTGATCAACACTGGTAGGCGGATCAATACGCGGCGAAAGGCCCGTGCCAAAACGGATCGCGGCTGTTTGGGGATCAAATGTCAAAGCGCCCTCATTTTTATTCCTGCATACATAAAACACACAACACGCGAAATTCTGTTGCATCATAACACAAAAAGCCCCGCGTGAAAACGCGAGGCTTTTTGTTAGACTATCAAATTGGAATTAATCCTGCGGGATAACCCGTAGATGCAATTCGCGCAGTTGTTCGTTCATCGGCTCGTTTGGCGCGCCCATCATCAGGTCTTCGGCGCGTTGGTTCATCGGGAACATGATCACTTCGCGAATGTTGGCTTCATCCGCCAGCAGCATTACGATGCGATCAACACCAGCCGCACAGCCCCCGTGGGGTGGGGCGCCGAATTTGAACGCGTTAACCATGCCACCAAAGCGTTTCTCAACTTCGTCTTTGCCATATCCGGCAATTTCAAACGCTTTGAACATAATTTCAGGGCGGTGATTGCGGATCGCGCCGGAAACCAGCTCATAACCATTGCACGACAGATCATATTGATACCCAAGCACCTCGAGCGGATCGCCTTCCAGCGCTTTCATTCCGCCTTGGGGCATGGAAAACGGGTTGTGTTCAAAATCAATTTTGCCGGTTTCTTCGTCTTTTTCATAAATCGGGAAATCCACGATCCATGCAAAGGCAAAACGGTTGGTATCGGTCAGGCCCAGCTCATTGCCGATTGCATTGCGCGCACGGCCTGCAACGGCCTCAAACGCCTTGGGTTTACCGGCAAGGAAAAATGCCGCGTCGCCGACGCCAAGGTTTAGTTGTTGACGAATGGCCTCGGTGCGCTCGGGGCCGATGTTTTTGGCCAATGGCCCTGCGGCTTCCATACCGCCCTCGATTTCGCCGCTTTTCAGTTTAGCGTTGGCTTCTTTTACACTGATGCCCAGTTCCTGAGCCACCGCATCGGCGGTTTTGTTGCGCCAGAAAATATAGCCCATGCCCGGCAGGCCCTCTTGTTGGGCGAATTTATTCATCCGGTCACAGAATTTGCGTGATCCGCCGGTTGGCGCGGGAATAGCGCGCACTTCGGTGCCCTCTTGCTCCAGAACTTTGGCAAAAATCGCAAATCCGCTGCCGGCGAAATGTTCCGATACCACTTGCATTTTGATCGGGTTGCGCAGATCTGGTTTGTCCGACCCATACCAAAGTGCGGCGTCTTTATAGGAAATCTGCTCCCATTCCTGATCGACCTTACGGCCACCGCCGAATTCCTCAAAGATGCCGCCAATTACGGGCTGGATGGTGTCGAACACATCCTGTTGCTCCACAAAGGACATTTCCAAATCCAGCTGATAAAAATCGGTCGGCGAGCGATCGGCGCGTGGGTCTTCGTCGCGGAAACACGGGGCGATCTGGAAATATTTATCATAGCCCGCCACCATCATCAGCTGTTTAAACTGCTGCGGCGCTTGGGGCAGAGCGTAGAATTTACCCGGATGCAGGCGGGACGGGATCAGGAAATCGCGCGCGCCTTCGGGGCTTGAGGAGGTAATGATCGGGGTTTGATATTCGCGAAAGCCTTTGTCCCACATCCGTTTGCGCATCGACGCCACAACATCGGAACGCAGCTTCATGTTATTTTGCAACTTCTCGCGGCGCAGATCAAGATAGCGATATTTCAGGCGGGTTTCTTCGGGATATTCCTGATCACCAAATACTTGTAACGGCAATTCATCAGACGCGCCCAGAATCTCGATATCGCGAATAAACACTTCCACTTCGCCTGTCGGGATTTTCGGATTAATCAGGCTTTCGTCGCGGGCCATCACATTGCCGTCAATACGGATACACCATTCGGAACGCACCTTTTCGATCTCGGCAAAAACGGGGCTGTCTGGGTCGGCCATTACTTGCGTAATGCCGTAATGATCGCGCAGATCGATAAACAGCAAACCGCCGTGGTCACGCACGCGATGCACCCAGCCTGACAGGCGCACGTTGTCGCCCACATTGGATTTATTCAGGTCAGCGCAGGTATGGCTTCGATAAGCGTGCATTTTCGTATTCCTCGGCGGTAAATTCAGGTTTCCCGCCGATACACCGCGCCACGCGCCTAAAGTCAAGGTCACGCGCCCTGAACTTGTTCTTTTTCGCTTAAATATCCCCGCCAAAGGCGCCTATATCGCACCAAATGCCACAGCATCAAACCGGATAACCCCTTGCACCCCGCGCGTGCTGATTTATAAGCCAAAACAATTTGCCAGTTTTTCGTGACGCGGGGATTCGAAACATGCCAAAAAGAACCGATATTAAATCCATTATGATTATCGGCGCGGGCCCGATTATTATTGGTCAGGCGTGCGAGTTTGATTACTCGGGTGCCCAAGCCTGCAAGGCCCTGCGCGAAGAAGGCTACCGCGTTATTCTGGTCAATTCCAACCCCGCCACAATCATGACGGATCCCGAGCTGGCCGACGCGACATATATCGAACCGATCACAGCCGATATGGTGGCTAAAATCATCGAAAAAGAACGCCCCGATGCGTTGCTGCCCACCATGGGCGGACAAACCGGATTGAACACCGCGCTGGAACTGGATGATCTTGGCGTGCTGGAAAAATACAATGTCGAGCTGATCGGGGCCAACCGTGAAGCCATCGAAATGGCCGAAGATCGCAAATTGTTTCGCGAGGCCATGGATCGTTTGGGGCTTGAAAACCCGCGCGCCACAATTGCCGAAAATATGGATCAATGCATGGACGCGCTTGAAACCATCGGCCTGCCTGCAATCATCCGCCCTGCCTTTACCCTTGGCGGCACCGGTGGTGGCGTGGCTTATAATCGCGATGATTTTATCCATTTTTGCACCTCGGGCCTTGATGCCAGCCCCGTGAACCAGATCCTGATTGATGAATCACTGTTGGGCTGGAAAGAATACGAAATGGAAGTGGTGCGCGACACTGCTGATAACGCGATTATCGTCTGTTCGATTGAAAACATTGATCCCATGGGCGTGCATACCGGCGACAGCATCACCGTGGCCCCCGCCCTGACCTTGACCGATAAAGAATACCAGATGATGCGCACCGCCTCGATTGCCGTGTTGCGCGAAATCGGTGTGGAAACTGGTGGATCAAACGTGCAATGGGCGGTGAACCCTGCCGATGGCCGTATGGTTGTGATCGAAATGAACCCGCGCGTATCGCGCTCATCCGCGCTGGCGTCCAAGGCCACAGGCTTTCCGATTGCCAAAATCGCTGCCAAGCTGGCGGTGGGTTATACGCTGGATGAACTTGACAACGACATCACTAAAGTTACACCAGCATCGTTTGAACCCAGCATTGATTACGTGGTCACTAAAATCCCGCGCTTTGCTTTTGAAAAATTCGCAGGCTCCGACGCGGTGCTGTCCACTGCAATGAAATCTGTGGGCGAAACCATGGCCATTGGCCGCACCATCCATGAAAGCCTGCAAAAGGCACTGGCCAGCATGGAAACCGGCCTGCCCGGATTTGACGAAGTGGAAATCGAAGGCGCCCCCGACAAGGCCGCCG
>CAMZKY010000136.1 GCA_947311455.1 uncultured Marinosulfonomonas sp.
AGCGACCGTCTCCGAAGAGACTTGTATTTCTTTTCGAACTCGCGCCGTTGTCTTGGCGTTAGCGTGGTGTATACTGCCCATAGATCAACCTCCTGAAGGTCATTGTAGTATAATCCAGAAGACTGTGGAACTAAACACCTATTAAACTAGATTAATAGAAATGATTTTAACAGGGTGTTAAGGGGTTTTTCGCAGGGATACTCAAGACGTTGATTTGTTTGTCTCAAACGCGATGATAAGGCGCGCCAGCCAGAATCGAGGCGGCACGATATAACTGTTCGGATAACATCACCCGTGCCAACATATGTGGCCAAACCATTGCGCCAAAGGATAATTTAAAATCTGCACGGCTGCGCAAACTGGGCGCAATCCCGTCGGCCCCGCCAATGATAAACGCCAAATCGGAACATCCGGTATCACGGTAACCGGCAATTTTATCAGCAAAAACAGGGGATTGCATGATTTTACCACGCTCATCTAGCGCGCAGATCACGGCACCTTTGGGGATAGCGCGTTCTAGCAAAATGGCCTCGGAATCCATGCCGCCGCCTTTTTTGTCTTCGACCTCGTGCAGGGAAACCGGCCCAAGGCCCATGTTACGGCCGGTGCGATCAAACCTTTGCAGATAATCGTTAATCAATTCACGCTCTGGCCCGTTTCGCAACCGGCCAACAGCAATGATATGAACGCGCATTAGTCTTGTGCAGGCCCGGCGCCCTGCCACAATTTTTCAAGCTGATAAAATTCCCGCACTTCGGGGCGGAACACATGCACAACCACATCGCCCGCATCCATCAGAACCCAATCGCCTTGCGTGCGGCCTTCGGTTTTTGCAATGATTTCATAGGTTTGCTTAAGGTGATCGCCCAGCATTTCAGCCAACGCCGACACTTGGCGCGATGAGCGGCCAGAACACACAACCATATAATCGGCGATCTCGGATTTCCCTTTCAGGTTAATCGTCACCACGTCTTCGGCTTTGTTTTCGTCTAGGAATTCTTGGATGACTTTCAGCAAATCAGAGGCGGATATGTCGCTTGGTGCTGGGGTATCGGTGCGGGACAGGGGATTACCCTCCTTGGAATAAATGGTTGCCGGAATGGGCGTATCGGATGAGTTTACCATTCTAATTGGCGAATCTCAATCGGGCTTATTTAACATTTTGGGGCCAAGGTAAACAAGGCGAACACCCGAAATCGCTGTATTGAAAGCGTATGGTTTACGTATGGCAAGCGTATGGCAAGCGTATGGCAAATTTGCCCTACGCTTACCGCGTCTATTTTGCAAAAATCGGCATTGGCTTGATCTGGATCGTCGTGCTGGATGCGCTGATGCTGCCTGTTCAATCCCTGCTGCTTGCCCCGTCGATATTCTTGGGGCAGATGAAGACTGATTCACGCGTATTATCCGCTCGCACTGTCTGTGTTGTTGCGGTAGAAAAATGCTATGTCACAGATTGATTCCATTTTCGTAACCCGCCTTTACCGCGCCGCTTTGTCTGAATTTGATAATGCGCCTGCGCCCACAGAATTAGAAGCCGCCTGTTTCTCGATTGCCGAGGATGACGAGGCTGGCCAAATCTGGAGCGAGGAAAACAATTACCCCGGCTATACCAGCTATGCGTCGCTTGATGATTTGCCGTGGCGGTTTCCGGTGTTTGCCGATCTGGTGAATGTGCTGGATCAACACGTCGCTGCCTTTGTGGATGATCTGGAGTTTGATCTGAACGGTAAGGAAATCAAACTTGATTCTCTTTGGATAAATATCCTGCCCCCGGGTGGCACACATGCGTCGCATATTCACCCGCACAGCGTGATTTCCGGCACCACCTATGTGTCGATGCCCGATGGCGCCAGCGCCCTGAAACTGGAAGATCCGCGTTCAGGCCGGATGATGGCCGCACCCGCGCGCAAACGCGATGCACGCCGTGATCTGCAAGGTTTTATCTATATGGCCCCCGATGTAGGGGATATCCTGCTTTGGGAAAGCTGGCTGCGTCACGAAGTGCCGCTGAATATGGCCGATGAAGCACGCGTGAGTGTGAGTTTCAACTACGGTTGGGAATAAGCCGCCGCTCTGCCACCATTTTTTCAAATTGGCTTATTTTAATCCTTCCAGCATCCCCCGTGCCGAATTGGATTTCGGCACCCACAATCCACGCTCTATCGCCTCGTTCAAACGCGCCGCAATTTCGCGCAGGGCCGGTGCGTTGTTTTCATCGATGAATCTGCGGGTGTCGTCGTCTTCGATATAGGCGGCGTACACCAGATCAAAGTGGTGATTTTTTACCGCGCCGGTGGTGGCGGCAAAGGCGAACAGGTAATCCACCGTCGCGGCGATTTCGAACGCGCCTTTATATCCGTGGCGCTTGACCCCTTCGATCCACTTCGGGTTCACCGCCCGCGATCGCACCACGCGGCCAATTTCGTCGTCCAGCGTGCGGATCAGGGGGCGTTCGGGGCGGGAATGATCATTGTGATAAATCGTGCGATCCACCCCTTGCAGGGTGGAAACCGCCGCCGCGGCGCCGCCTTCGAATTGGTAATAATCATCGCTGTCCAGAATATCGTGTTCGCGGTTATCCTGATTTTGCACGATGGCTTCGACCTGCGTTAGGCGGGTTTCAAAGGCGGCGCGTTTCTTTTCGCCTTCGCTGTCTTTACCATAGGCATAACTGCCCCATTCCAGATAGGATTCGGCCAGATCGGATTTATCCGCCCATAGTTTTTCGTCAATCATCGCCTGAAGCCCCGCGCCATAGGCCCCGGGTTTAGAGCCAAAAACGCGGTGCGCACTGTCCGCGCCTTCGGTGCGCAATCGGGCGGCGGCGGGGTTTAGATCGTCGGGTTCGTCCATCGCCATCACCGCCCGTGCGGCGCTATCCACCAGCGCGATCAACTGCGGAAAGGCATCGCGGAAAAAGCCGGATATGCGCAAGGTTACGTCAACACGGGGGCGGCCCAGCACCGATTGCGGCAGAATTTCAAACCCCGTCACACGGCGGTTGGCGCTGTCCCATTTCGGTTTCACCCCCATCAAGGCCAGACATTGGGCGATATCATCGCCACCGGTGCGCATATTGGCGGTGCCCCACGCGGTTAGCAACATGGTGCGCGGCCAGTCTCCATGGGTTTGCAGGTGCTTTTCAATCAGTAGATTCGCCGATTTCCAACCAAGCGCCCACGCGGTGGGCGTCGGCACCGCGCGGCTATCAACGCTGAAAAAATTGCGCCCTGTTGGCAACACATCCAGCCGCCCGCGCGATGGTGCGCCGGATGGGGCGGGGGCGACGAATTTACCGTCTAGGGCGGTGATCAAACCCGAGATTTCAGCAGGGCCACACGCGGCAACCGTTGGGCGCACTGTGGTTTTGATATGGTCAAGAACTGCGTCTGATTTAGGGCCTATTGCAGTGTGGTTGCCATCAATCAGGGCCGAGGCCAGCTCTTCTAGCCGTTCAATCGTATCCCCATGACTGCGCCAGTTTTCCGGTAGAATAGAGCCTAATTCATCCGGCCTGGGCCCTTTCCATTCCGCCGCCATATCCGCATCCAACGGATCAAAGCCAAGGTTCAGATCATCGGCCAGCGCGCGGATCAAAGAGGCATCTTTTGGATCACCCTCGCCACGCGGCACTCGCACCAAGGCTTGCACCAGATCGCGTTCTTGCCGCCCTGTGGGGGACTGGCCGAAAATATGCAGACCATCACGAATTTGCGCCTCTTTCAACTCGCATAGATAGGCGTCGAGCTTGGCCAAATCACCATCGCTTTTGTCGCCCGTAAGCCCTGCGTCTTCTTGCAGGCCCGTGGCGGCAGACAAGGATAAAATCTCGCGGCGCAGATAGTCAATGCGGCGCGGATCAACGCCTGCGGCCTCGTAATATTCATCCACCAGCGCCTCAAGATCCTTAAGCGGGCCGTAAATTTCGGCGCGGGTCAGGGGTGGGGTCAGGTGGTCGATAATCACTGCCTGCGCACGGCGTTTGGCCTGTGTGCCTTCGCCCGGATCATTGACGATAAACGGATAGATATGCGGCATCGGGCCAAGCGCTACCTCGGGCATACATTCATTCGAAAGCGCCAATGCCTTGCCCGGTAGCCATTCCAGATTGCCGTGTTTGCCCATATGCACCAGCGCATGAGTGCCGAACGTGTGGCGCAGCCAGAAATAGAACGCCAGATAGTTATGCGGCGGCACCAGATCGGGGGAATGATAGGTTTCGGTCGGGTCGATGTTATAGCCGCGTGCCGGTTGCAAGCCGACAACCACGTTGCCGTATTCCAAGATGGATAAG
>CAMZKY010000137.1 GCA_947311455.1 uncultured Marinosulfonomonas sp.
TCATGCGTAAAAAGGCAGGCTGGAATAATCGCTACCTTCTTCAGATACTCCGCGTGTGATGTTCATGCGATTCCCCTGTAAAGAGCGGTGGTAGACATTGACATGAGGGGACCGATCGTGTTGTAAGAGATACGATCTTGAATCACAGAAATGTCGGTTCGTGAATCCCTCTCAACACCCCCTTATCCAGAATCGGGGTTGTTTTATCAATCCAAATGCCGATAAATGCGTCTGTTGCGCGCGCCTTTCTATTGCACTTTGCAATGTATGATATGGTTAAAATCGCCCTCTTCATCGGTATTGCATGAGTCGCACGCGTAAGATGTCATGTGGAAACGACAATTCTATACTCTAATCCTCTTGCTGTTTAGGATTAAGAACCTCCGGGTTGCGAAGCCAAACATCGCGTTGAGCAAACGGAATTTCGATTCCTTCTGCAATAAAGCGGCTGGCAATTTCATGATTCATATCTGACCGCACACTGGTCACCCAATTGACATCGCGCAGGATCGCGCGGATTTCAAAATCAAGCGAATCCGCGCCAAATCCCAGAAACGCGACGCTTGGCGCGGGGTTGGCTAAAACCATCGGATGGGCTTGGGCAATATCCAACAATATCCGCTCAACACGGCGTGTATCAGTGCCATAAGCTACGCCGACCGGCACCTTAACCCGCCCAACAGAATTACCCCGTGTCCAGTTTGTAACCATTCCGGAAACCAGATCCGCATTTGGCACAATGACATCCGTGCGATCAAAGGTTTCGATACGGGTTGAACGCACTGAAATATCGCGCACATAGCCCATTTGGCCGCCAACTTCGATCCAATCTCCTTCTGAAATTGGTCGTTCAATCAACAAAATAATGCCCGACACAAAGTTTGAAACGATATTTTGAAGCCCAAACCCGATCCCGACAGAAAGCGCACCCGCGACAATGGCAAGTGACGAAAGATCAATGCCGGCACTGGTAATCGCGATTAGCGCCGCCAGAAAAATTCCAATATATCCTGTGCCTGAAACAATTGCATTGCGCCCGCCCACATCAATTTTTGTTTTGGGAAGCACCGTGTTGCGCAGCATACCTTGGAAAAGGCGAGTGATCAAATAGCCAACAATAAATATCAGGATGAATTTCACGAACACTGTGGGTGAAATGCGCGTATCCCCCAAAGAAAATCCTTGTTGGAATTGCGCCCAAAGCTCGGTCAAATCGGCCAAGCGCGCGCCCCAGATCAGGGCAAAGACAGGTGTCGATGCGATAACCAACACAAGGCTGATCAGAACCGGTGTTAATGCTTCGCTTGCTCCATCTGGCGCGCGTGTTGCGATGGCATATAAATCATAAACAACCCGTTGCAGAACCAGCAAGGAAGCGATCACACTCAGGCTAAGGGCCGTGGAATAGATAAAAAATTGTGCCGCCTCCGAATATCCGACCGCCCCCAAAACCACACCAAACGCCACGACTCCAATGATTGCGCGGCTCAGCAAATTGATCATCTTATTCTTATAGCTGCTTTGTGCGGTTTCCTTTTGATCATTCAAAAAATGCGCGTGCAAAATCTGGGCCAATCGGAATAGAGCATAGGCCGCAATTATCAACATCGGGAATTTAACCGATACTTCTGCGGCGTCACTCCAATCATCAAAACCGACCAAAACACTTACCAGCAGATCGAGGCCAAATAGAAACCCTAAAACACCACTATATAGCCGACCTTTTTTTCTCTGGATTTCAGATAGGTTTAACAAGGACGAAAAGTAGATCGCGCGTGGGAATATGCGCGTACCCAGCCATCGCGCCAGGAAAAACGCCAATCCGGCCCATGGTAACTGGGCCAAAATCAGATCATTGCGCAGACCCATCATGCCTGTGGCATAGATCGCTTCGACAAGGGCATAAATTCCTAAAAATGGCAGAACAACCTGACCTAGTGATGTCAAAAATGTTAAAAACCAACGCCATGCTTTGGGTTGGGCGCTTTTCTTTTGGGCGCGCTCCAGAATGGCTTTGGTAAGCCCTTCCATCCAACGTCGGCCACGCATCAGCAAAACGAAAGCCACCAGTACCAATACGATCACCACGGGCAAGTTTTGCTTCATACCATCACGTAGAACATCACTACTCCACGCGGTTTTCAACTCTGTGATTAAGTTGTTTTTGCTGTGGGTAACAGCGTTTAGCCCCGCAGCCCAATTGGCGGGATTTAGCGGAGATGGGCCTATTTTCAATAGCGCGTCGGTTTGGCGTTCACGAATAATTTTATCAATCGACCGGATCAAACCATCGGCACGGCTATAATTCAGGTCTGCTTCCTGAACCGGCGCGCGCTGATTGATAAGCTCAGCAATTAAGGCGCTGCGTTTGCTGGATATTTCAGGCGCTTCTTCACCTGTTTCGGGCTTTGGGCCAAGGGCATCAAGTTGCGATTGCAGGGTAACAATGGTGTTTTGGTTTACATCGCGCGCGCTGGCAAACCGACTGCGCCAATCAGACAGCTCATTGCGTAAAACCTCTAATGCAAGGTTAGAAGCCCTTCCCGCAGCAACGGCTTCTTCTGCACGTTTGGCCGTTTGTTCCCAAGCAAAAATATCAGCCTGAGAAATAATTGTTTCATCTTGTGGCAAAGCCGAAATAGGTGAAACAAATAGTAAAAATGCAGCCAGAAATATGGCCCAAAAACGTAAAATCATTCTATGTATACTTCCGGTAAGTTATGTGCGTCTTCCTCAAGCCAGTGCGGCACCGGAAGGCCTTTTTCTTTTAGGAATTGCGGGTTGAACAGTTTAGACTGGTATCGAGTTCCATAGTCACACAACACCGTCACAATCGTATGGCCAGGCCCCATATCGCGCGCCATTCGAATTGCGCCGGCAATATTTATGCCGCTTGATCCGCCCACAATCAAACCTTCGTTTTGCGCAAGATCAAATATCAACGGCAAAGCCTCGGTATCGGGTATCTGATATGGCATATCAACATGCAGATTTTTTAAATTTTCGGTAATACGAATTTGACCAATCCCTTCGGCAATTGAACCACCATTTGAAGCGAGTTCACCTGTTGAATAATAGCTAAACAACGCTGCCCCTTCAGGGTCAGCCAAACCGATTTTCACATCTTTATAATAAGTTCGCAGCCCCTGCGCCACCCCGGCAAGCGTTCCGCCCGACCCGACGGCGCAAATAAAACCGTCAACTTTCCCGCCGGATTGTTTCCAGATTTCCGGCGCGGTGGTTTCCACATGGGCCTGCCGATTGGCCACATTATCAAATTGATTGGCCCAGAACGCGCCGTTTGGCTCCGATAGATCGAGTTTCTCGGCCAACCGTTTGGAATAATGTACAAAATTATTGGGGTTTTTATACGGGGCCGCGGGAACTTCGATCAATTGAGCCCCTGCAATTCGCAGCATATCTTTCTTTTCCCGGCTTTGGGTTTCCGGAATAACAATCACGGTTTTATATCCCATAGACGCCCCGACCAGTGCCAATCCAATGCCGGTATTTCCGGCACTTCCTTCGACAATCGTGCCGCCCGGGCGCAGACTGCCATCCGCAATCGCGGTCTTGATAATAAAAAGGGCCGCCCGATCTTTAACAGATTGCCCGGGATTCATAAATTCGGCTTTTGCCAAGATCTCGCATCCCGTTGTTTTGCTTGGCCCATTCAGGCGGATCAATGGCGTATTTCCAATGCTGTGTTCAAGATCGGGTAGAACGGTCATAAGGTATCCTTTTGCGCTCAAAACATTTCCATGAATGTATGTATGGTGTGGCATGAACTCAACCATACAATCCAAATTAAGGGTGTTTCATCTATTGAAACCGCTGCATAACTACAAAATCCCCAACTGGTCTTGTCATGGTTTAGTTCCGGTCTCATTAGGGCGTGGATCTAATAAACGGGATTATGATTCAATACTGGACATTTCCGCGTTTAGTTGCGAACACTTACGATATGTTAAGCAGCTTTTTCTCGAACGCCAGCGGCGATTTTCCTCCCAGTGTAGAATGTCTGCGGCGCGGATTATAGAAGCCGTTGATATATTGGAAAATAGCGATTTCAGCGGCCCGCCCTGTCGGCCAAGAAAATCTCCAGATCGGCTCGGCTTTGATGGTATGGCTGACGTCAAAGCCCTAGTTTGTTATCAAGTACTCGAAACTTTCTACGGACAAGTCCAATAAATCCCGACGCTATATCTGAAAAAATCCATTCAGGTTTTTGTCGCCAAGAGTAGATTGGTTTCGCTGCGTGTTATTCCATCAATGCGCCGGACGGAAAATAAGATTTTATCAAATTGTTCCAATGTTTCCGTGCCTATCTCTACGATCAAATCCCATCGACCATTGGTGGAGTGAACCGCTTGAACCGCGCCAATCCCAATAAGGCGGTGTCGAATTTTTTCGGCCCCTCTGCCTTCAATTGCCAGCATCATCAACCCACGCACAGGGGCATGATTGGTATCCGCCTTTAATCGCACAGTATACCCCAAAATTTCACCGGCTTGTTCCATACGTTCAATACGGCTTCTAACCGTCGCGCGCGACACCCCCACTTCTGCCGACAAATCGGATAGAGACGCGCGTGCATCACGCCGGAGTCTCGCAATAATCATTGCATTCACATTGTCCATATCGGCACTATCACCTTTCAAACTGGGCAAATTCCTTATCTAATTGCCATTTTATCCACTAAGAATCAAACAAAAACTCCGAAATGTTATCCTTCTGGAAAATAGGAAGATATCATGGAAACTCAAAATATACACCTTATCGGGGTGCCGTTAGACTGCGGAAAAACCAGAATTGGATGCATGATGGGGCCGGATTCCTATCGTACTGCGGGCCTTGAAGCCGAGCTAACAAAGCTGGGCCACACCGTTACAGATCAGGGAAATATTTCGATTGATTTTGATGGTATTGAGCCCGATCTACATCCCCATGCAATGAACGAAACAATTGCCTGGACACGAGAAATTGCAACACACGCGCAAAAAGCAATGGAACAGGGGTTTCCGGTGTTTTTAGGCGGCGACCACGCGCTTGCACTTGGATCTGTGTCGGGCATTGCGGCTTACGCTGAAACGGTAGATCGCCCGCTTTTTATTCTATGGCTCGATGCGCATAGTGATTTTCATTCCCCCCAAACAACGGCGTCCGGCAATCTGCATGGAACCCCCCTTGCCTACGTTACCGGACAGGATGGATTTGATATTTTTCCGCCACTGGCCGCAATTCAACCAACAAAGAACATTTGCTTGATGGGCATCAGATCAATCGATGCGCAGGAATCAGTTGCCCTTCAAAGAACCGATATTAACGTGGTTGGCATGCGAACGATTGACGAAATAGGCATTGCCAAACCTCTAACAAGCTTTCTGAATGAGGTCATCGCGGCAGACGGCTTTTTGCATGTTTCGCTTGATGTTGATTTTCTTGATCCCGACATCGCCCCGGCTGTGGGCACCACCGTTCCAGGTGGTGCAACGTTTCGTGAAGCGCATCTGGTTATGGAATTGCTTTGTGATAGTGGCCGCGTGACATCGCTTGATCTGGTAGAACTAAATCCGTTTCTAGACGAACGGGGCCGCACGGCAAAATTGATGGTTGATCTTTGCGCATCCCTTATGGGCCGCCGCATTTTTGACCGCCCAACAAGAAGTTACTGAATAGGAAAATATGATGAATTCTCTTGCGCCTTCCCGCTTGGCTTATGTGCCATTTGTATCTGTAAGTAACATGATGAAACTCGTGCATCACATTGGTGTTGAACAATTTTTGATTGATTTGTCCAAATATATCGAAGATGATTTCAAACGTTGGGAAAGGTTTGACAAAACCCCACGCGTTGCCAGCCATTCAATTGATGGTGTGATTGAATTGATGCCAACATCAGATGGTGAAATCTATGGTTTCAAATATGTAAACGGCCATCCGGCGAACATAAAGAATGGTTTACAAACCGTAACAGCCTTCGGCCTTTTGGCAGATGTGGCATCGGGCTATCCAGTGATGCTGTCGGAAATGACCATTTTAACCGCCCTTCGCACGGCGGCAACTTCAGCAATGGTGGCCAAGCACTTGGCCCCTAAAAAGGCCACAACACTGGCCATCATCGGCAACGGCGCACAATCCGAATTTCAGGCGCTGGCGATGAAAGCCATCTGCGGAATCACCCATATCCGGCTATATGATATTGACGCCGCGGCCACCAATAAATGCGCAACTAATCTTGAAAACAAAGGCCTTCACATAACCCGCTGCACCACGCCCGAGTCTGCAATACAAGGCGCAGAGATCATCACCACCTGCACCGCCGACAAACAATACGCAACAATTCTGACAGATAACATGGTCGGCGCAGGCGTGCA
This sequence comes from uncultured Marinosulfonomonas sp., assembly GCA_947311455.1. Classification (GTDB taxonomy): domain Bacteria; phylum Pseudomonadota; class Alphaproteobacteria; order Rhodobacterales; family Rhodobacteraceae; genus Profundibacter. The sequence goes on from CAMZKY010000137.1 coordinate 6,378, forward strand.
TATCAACGCCATTGGCGGCGATTGCCCGGGGAAAACCGAACTGCACCGCGATATTCTGCTGCGCTCGGAAATTTTTGTTGAATACCCGCCGCAAACTCGAATTGAAGGCGATATTCAACAACTTGATCCGGATCACCCCGTCACCGAAATCTGGCAAGTGATCACCGGCCAAGCCGCTGGCCGCACATCTGATCGACAAATCACTTTATTTGATGGTGTCGGCTTTGCGATCGAGGATTTCTCGGCATTGCGCTATGTGCGCGATCAGTTGAAAACCCATGCGTTTTTTGATGATTTGGACATGGTTGCCGATCCGAACGAAAGCCGCGATCTGTTTGGAATGCTGGAACGCGCAAAGCCGTGAAAAACAGTTCAGCCCATTGCGAAATCGGGCTGAATTCTTTATAGTTTCCCTAACGATAAACCCTAGATGGCGAATAGGCGGGAAACGACGTGAACGACACTCCAGAAACACCTGAAAACAAAGAAGAAAATGCATCTGCACCTTATGTGTATGATGGGCCTTCGATTTCCATTACCAGTGAGATGAATACATCTTATCTGGACTACGCCATGAGCGTGATCGTTTCGCGCGCCATTCCAGACCTGCGCGATGGGCTGAAGCCTGTTCATCGGCGTATTCTTTATGCGATGTTTGAAGGCGGAAACACCCACGATAAATCGTATCGCAAA
>CAMZKY010000138.1 GCA_947311455.1 uncultured Marinosulfonomonas sp.
GTCGGCTGTCTCGCCAAAACTCAACCCCTCACGCTCTTTAACACGCAAAACATGGCGGCGGAATGAAACTGGATGACTCATGGGCGGATAATACCATAAATATGTCGCTTGGCTATATCAACGCACCAGGAACGAAAAAGCCTTGTGCAAAGGCTGGTCATTATTCAGATGTCTAACAAAATTTCAAGCACGCCCAGCCGTTGCCGATAACGCAAGCGCGTCTACCCCTAGGATTTTCAGCGCCCCAACCCATTTCAAATTATTGGCAGTATCAAAAACCACATTCAGATCGGCGTCGCAGGAAAGCCAGCCGTTTTGTAAAAGCTCGTTTTCAAGCTGCCCTGCCCCCCAACCTGAATAGCCAAGCGCAAGAATAGCGCTTGCGGGGCCTTGCCCATTGGCCAAATCTTTTAAAACGTCTCGCGTTGCCGTCATGGCGAATTGATCATCCACCACCAATGTCGTGCCGCCAATTTTATAATCGGTTGAATGCAACACAAATCCACGCGACGTTTCCACAGGGCCTCCAAAATAAATTCCAGTGTCTAGCCCTGTCTGGTTGGTTGGAATATCAAGCCGCTCCAATAAATCGGTGAATTCAATCTGGGGGGTTGGCTTATTCACGATCAATCCCATCGCCCCCTCTTTGGAATGCGAACAGATATAAACAACCGATTTCTCAAATCGCGTGTCCTGCATTCCAGGCATCGCTATCAATAGTTTGCCTGAAAGGTCTATTGTGTCGGGACTTGTTTCCATACTCGTAGTATGTGCGCCACAACCACCCGATACAAGGGCCGAATTAACCCAATGCATTTCATCGCACATTTGTGACTTTTCATTTGCGCCATCATGTTTATTTTGGGCCTATGATTTTTAAAGTATTAAAAATAACCATGCTACTCGTTTTGTCGGCATTTCCGGCTTTGTCGCAATCCAACAGTGGGCTGCCCAACGGGGTTATACGCATTGATATCATCCCCGGATGGCGCACCTCCAAAGGCACTCATATGGCGGCTTTTCGTATTGTAATGAAAGAGGGCTGGAAGACTTATTGGCGCACACCAGGTGATGGTGGCATCCCGCCGCAATTCGATTGGAGCGGGTCTAAAAATCTTGCTGGAGTTACCTTTTTCTGGCCTCGCCCCGAGGTATCCAACACCAATGGGATGCGCACAATCGTTTACCACAACGAAGTTATCATTCCGGTTGAATTTTCACTAAACGACCAAAACAAAGAAATGCGCTTAAAAGGGCGTGTTGATCTGGGGGTCTGTAATGAAATTTGTGTGCCTTATAGTCTAAAGTTTTCTGCCAATTTAGATGCTAGGAACGACACGCCAATCCGATCCATACAAACCGCATTAAAGGCACAACCAATGTCTGCCCTGCGCGCTGGTGTTAAATCAGCCCGTTGTCTGATTGAGCCAATATCGGACGGATTAAAAGTTAAGGTCATCCTTATAATGCCATCCACCGGTGGCAACGAAACCGTGGTAATAGAACCCGGGGATCAATCTATTTGGGTGTCAGAACCGGTGATGAAACGCTCCGGAAACACACTAACGGCAGTGTCCGAATTGGTTCCCCCCAGCAACGCACCGTTTGCATTGAACCGTTCCAAAATTCAACTTACTGTTCTTGGCTCAAAACGCGCTGTGGATATACAGGGATGCACGGGATGAAATCTTTACGCAATCGTTAATGGCTAGCTTTTTTTGAACACTTAACACCTTTCTTCCACCTTAAAATCCGCACCATAAATATTTAGACAGCGGGAAAGGCGCAACGCCCGTTTGATTTAAATCAAAGCCGTTCGTCAGAAATCAACTTACCTCAATTGATAAGTTACCAATTTATCTATTGAGGTTTGCATTCGTAACATGAATAACACACTCAAAGTGACGACCGAAAAACCGGGAATAGGTCCATTCACTGGAAACGAGGCCATTGCACGCGGTGTATGGGAGGCAGGCGTTCGGGTCGCCGCCGCCTATCCCGGCACGCCCAGCACCGAAATAATGGAGGCCTTGGCGAAATATCCCGCCAGTGATCTGCACGCCCAATGGTCAACAAACGAAAAAAACCGCGCTGGATGTGGCGATTGGTGCGTCTTTTGCCGGTGTGCGTGCCTTTGCAGCGATGAAACACGTTGGTTTGAATGTAGCCGCTGACGCGTTGATGTCTTTTTCCTATATCGGGGTGAATGCGGGGCTGGTTTTGGTGGTGTGCGATGATCCGGGTATTCATTCTTCGCAAAACGAACAAGACACGCGGATATTTGCCGGTTTTGCCCATGTGCCCGTGCTCGAACCATCCGACGGGCAAGAAGCCCTTGAATTCACCAAATACGCCTTTGATCTGTCGGAAAAGTTCGATACGCCAGTGATCGTTCGCGCCACAACCCGCCTGTCGCATACACGATCCGAGGTTACGGTTGGCGAGCGCATTGATTTGCCCCCGCGAAAGTTCGATGAAAACTCCCAAAAAAATGTGATGGTGCCAAATAACGCCCGCAACAAACACCCCATCGTGCTGGAACGCGAACGGCGGATTGCTGCGGAATTTGATACCTCCCCTCTGAACAAAATCGAACTAAACGACACCAAAGTCGGTATCGTTACCGTTGGCATGTCCTATGTTTATGTGAAGGAAGTATTCCCCGAAGCCAGCATTCTGAAACTGGCCTCAAGCTATCCTATGGCCGAAAATCTGGTGCGCGATTTTTGCGACAAGGTGAATCGGGTAATTGTGGTTGAAGAGCTGGAACCAGTTATTGAAAACGCGATGAAAATCATGGGGTTCACGGTTGAAGGTAAATCCCTATTCCCGCGCACTGGTGAATTTTCACCAGAAGTGGTGCGCGACGGGTTTGTCACCGCCGGATTGCTGCCCGAAAAGAAGCGCAAAGGCAGCTTTGAATTTGCCCCGATGGTGCGCCCGCCGGTGCTGTGTTCGGGTTGCCCGCACACCAGTTGTTTCATGGCTCTGCGCGCCATGGATAGCCGCGTTGCAGGCGATATAGGCTGTTATACCTTATCGGTGGTGGAACCGCTAGATTCGATGGACACCTGCGTTTCGATGGGGTCTAGCATCGCCAATGCCGTCGGGATGGCCAAGGCTGGAACCGAGGTTAAACCGATTATCGCCACCATTGGCGACAGCACGTTCCTGCATTCCGGCATTCCGCCCCTGATTGACGCGGTTTATAATCAGGCCAACATCACCGTGTTCCTGCTGGACAATCACATCACCGCCATGACCGGCGGCCAAGATCACCCTGGCACCGGCATCACTCTGCGCGGCGAAAAAACCGCACGGGTGGATTTCACCAAGTTGATCAAAGCTTTGGGTGTTGAATGGGTGGAAACCGTCGACAGTTATGATATGGCCAGCATGTATCACACCCTACGCGAAGCCGTTGAATTCAAGGGCGTTTCTGTGGTGATTTCCGATCGCCCCTGCGTACTTGACCCACTGAAAATCAAAGGCGAGCCTTTCAAGGTGGATCAGGATAAATGCGTCGCCTGCCAATCCTGCATGAACCTTGGCTGCCCCGCCCTAACGTGGTCGGATGGCTGGCACGAAGGCCGCCACAAGGTGGAAATTAACCCCGAATCCTGCATGGGCTGCTCGATCTGTGCGCAGATTTGCCCAACCGACAGCATCTTTGTGTAAGGAATGATCATGGCAAAACCCAAAACACCCCGATCAATGTGTTGATTGTCGGAGTTGGGGGCCAAGGCGTGATCATGGTCTCCAAGGTGCTTGCACTATTGTGCCAAAAACACGGCTACGAGGTGAA
>CAMZKY010000139.1 GCA_947311455.1 uncultured Marinosulfonomonas sp.
TAAAAATTCACGCATGGTGACAGGCAAAACGTGGCCCAAACCCGAAGGCGCAACAAATATCCGCAAATCCCTTCACGGCAAGAACGGCGGAACGTTAGCGGCGGATCTATTTCATTTTTGATCTTGATCAGCGCATCCAGAACCATCGGGCCGCATTTATCCATATCAAGGAAATAGTTATCCACCCGCGGGTTTTTATCATCATCAGGATTCCAGCGATAAATGCTGAATTTACGGATATTTGTTGCGCCTTCGGGTTTGGGCCACGTTTTGCCTGTCACCATGCGTGAATTTTTAGGGAGTGTGAGTTCAACCATTTTTTATCTCCTTAATACACGCGTTTTTTCGGGGCGATTTTCTTTGGATCAATGCCGCCATCGGCTTTGGATGTCATCGGCTCGATATGCACGGGGCGATAATCAAGCGTGACCTTCGGCCCATCCACCACCGCCAGTGAGTGTTTGCGCCAGTTTTTATCATCGCGATCAGGGTAATCTTCGTGCGCGTGAGCACCGCGGCTTTCTTTGCGGGCTTCGGCGCCAACAATGGTGGCCATGGCGTTTGGCATCAGGTTTGACAGCTCCAGCGTTTCCATCAAATCCGAATTCCAAACCATAGAACGATCGGTCACTTTCAGATCGTCCATTTTGGCGGCGATGGCTTCCATTTTAACCACGCCTTCGGCCAATGTTTTATCGGTGCGGAACACCGCCGCATCGGCCTGCATGGTTTTTTGCATTTCCAGACGCAGTTCGGCGGTTGGCACGTTTCCGTTTGCATGGCGCAACCCGTCAAACCGATCAAACGCCGCATCAAGCGAGGCTTGGTTCAGCGTTGGATTGGCTTCTTTCGGGTCAACAATTTCGCCGGCTTTAATCGCGGCAGCGCGCCCAAACACAACCAGATCAATCAGTGAATTGGAACCCAGACGGTTTGCACCATGCACCGACGCGCTTGCTGCTTCGCCAACGGCCATCAGGCCGGGCACAATCGCATCGGGATTGTCTTTGGTGGGGTTCAGAACCTCACCCATATAATTTGTCGGAATACCGCCCATATTGTAATGCACGGTTGGCATCACAGGAATCGGTTCTTTTGTCAGGTCGACACCGGCGAAAATCTTGGCGCTTTCGGTGATGCCGGGCAGACGCAAGGCCAGGGTTTCGGGCGGCAGATGGCTGAGATTCAGGTGGATATGATCCCCTTCCGGCCCCACACCGCGCCCTTCGCGGATTTCCATGGTCATGCAGCGCGAAACCACATCGCGCGACGCCAGATCCTTGTAGGTTGGCGCATAGCGTTCCATAAAACGCTCGCCTTCGGAATTGGTCAGATACCCGCCTTCGCCGCGCGCACCTTCGGTGATTAATACCCCTGCGCCGTAAACACCAGTGGGGTGGAACTGCACAAACTCCATATCCTGAAGCGGCAAACCTTGCCGTGCCACCATACCGTTACCATCACCCGTGCAGGTGTGGGCCGATGTGGCACTAAAGAACGCGCGCCCGTAACCGCCCGTGGCCAGAACAACCATCTTGGCGTTGAACACATGCATGGTGCCGTCGTCCAGTTTCCACGCAACGATGCCCTGACATTTACCATCTTCCGACATGATCAGATCAGTGGCGAAATATTCAATATAAAATTCGGCGTTATGCTTTAACGATTGCCCATACAGGGTGTGCAACATGGCGTGGCCGGTGCGATCGGCAGCGGCGCAGGTGCGTTGCACAGGCGGGCCTTCACCAAATTCGGTGGTGTGGCCGCCAAACGGGCGCTGATAGATGGTTCCGTTTTCATTGCGCGAAAACGGCACGCCGTAATGTTCCAGCTCATAAACTGCTTTGGGGGCTTCACGCGCGAGGTATTCCATCGCGTCCATGTCGCCCAGCCAGTCAGAGCCTTTGATTGTGTCATACATGTGCCATTGCCAGTGATCCGGCCCCATGTTTGACAGCGACGCGGCAATACCGCCTTGCGCCGCAACAGTGTGCGAACGGGTCGGGAAAACCTTGGTTACACAGGCGGTGCGCAACCCTTGTTCTGCCATACCCAATGTGGCGCGCAAACCTGCGCCGCCCGCGCCAACAACCACAACATCATAATCGTGGGTTTCATATTCATATGCAGCCATCGTATCTCTCCGAAAATCAGGCGCCAAAAGCGATTTTGGCAACAGAGAACACGGCAACAATTGTCGTCATTCCCCAAAACAGTTTGTTCAACAAAAGCAAACGCACTTGGCGGCGGCGATAATGAACATAATCTTCTATGACGATTTGAATGCCTTGCGTAATGTGGTGACACACAACAATGAAAAACATAATCGCAACCAGAGCATTAAACGAGCTTGAATAGGTCTCCAAAACCGCCTCGCGCCCCGCACCCAGGCTTTTCATAAAAGGAAACAAAAAACCGATGGTTAAAGGGATCAGCGCAATCGCAGTGATGCGCTGCAAAACCCAGTGTTTCATACCGTCTTCGGCAACACCAAGACCCGCAACACGTTTTCTATCAGTTAAGTATGACATTATAGCCCCCCAAATACATAGATCAGGCTGGCGGTTGTTGCGATCAGCGTGGCGACGATTGCAATCCTACCGGATTTTTGAACCTGAATTTTGCTCATTGCCAAACCCGCATCCCATTTAAGGTGGCGAATGCCATTAAAGAAATGGAACCAAAACGCCAGCAACGATCCGCCAAGGATCAAAATACCGAACCACGAGGTTAAAAACCCATCAACCATGTTGAAATAGGCGTCGCTGGTTCCAGCGGCCAAAAACCACCAGACAATCAGTATCAGCGCCAAGGCCATACCCACGCCGGTGATCCGATGCACAATAGACAAGACAGAGGTAATCTGCGGACGATAAATTTGTAAATGCGGCGAGGTCGGGCGCTTGCCCTGTTGAGCGTTTGACATAAACGGAACCCTTTCAGGTGGTTTGTTCTTTTAGTTTGTTACATCTATCAATAGCGACTTTTTGTCCCGAGTCACGTAGGCAGCACGATGTTAGCGCAAAAAAACCGTAAGTTTTTGAATTTTTTTCCTCTTTGTGATCACGATTGTAAAAAGTGTGATCACAATTTTTATTTTTGCCCATCACGATACAGATCATCTATGTAATTGGTGCAAATTGTGATCTTTTTACGACCCGAGGCATAAAAGGCATAAAACTGTCGATCGCGCCCACACCGTTTTATCGAAATCCGGAGTTTGGCAGGAAGCTGATAATTTCTATTAAACGCGATAACTTCGCGCTCGATCAATTCTGCGGCCTTGATTTGTAGATCGGTGCGCACTGATTGTTGAATATGGATATCATGGCCTTTGGCACGCGCATGCAGCCGATCAATAACCGGCTTCCACGCGTGGACGGCCAGCTCGTATTCTTCTTTGCAAAACTCGGCGCGATGATCCGGCAGCTTCATTTCTTTGGCAAAGTCTTTTCGTGCTTTTGGATCAGCGCCATACGTTAGACACACCACATTATAATAACGTTGCATATCCGGCCCATGTTCATCGGCCCAATCCCATTCACGGCCCTTTTTCACCCGTGCAAGATAATCAAATTCAAATCCAAGCGCCGCACCACGATTGATCCGCAACGCCTCGTTGTCGGAATACATAGCCTCAACCATTATCACGCTAAACACATCCGCCGCGTCTTCTTGTTGGCCGTAAACCGGAAGATCCATAAAATCGATCAGTGCATGGGCCATTTCATGATAGACGGTGGAAAGGATATTGTTGCGCATAAATTCGAAGCCGCGCGGATTTAAGGCGATTTCTTCAAGGCCGCTGTCTTTGCGCAGGCTTTCCTTATCTCTTTTACGATCACTATCTTTTTGCTCGTTTTCGGTTTGATTATTTGTCCCGCGTGCCCAGTTCGGGCCAGAAAACACCAACGACAGTATTAGAATAAGGACAAGATTTTTCATACGTGATTAGGGTCGGATCAAAGGGGTTATGTCAAGTCAGGAAACCGTCAGCTTGGCATCAACGCCCAGTAATCCAGATCAAGCAACACATCGGGGTTATATTTCCCGTCATCCCCTTTCAGCTCAAACGCCGCGCCTTTGGTGGCCACTGTTCTTAGGCGGATTGCGCCAACATTCGGGGCTGTGGTTGGCGCGATATCCAGCACCTCGGACCAAGCGCGCACTGTATCACCCGCAAAGCACGGATTGGCGTGCGCCCCGGCGTTGATCGCCACCATCATTTGCGCGTTAGCAAGGCCATTAAAACTAAGGGCGCGGGCCATGGAAATGATGTGGCCGCCATAAATCAGACGCCTGCCATCAGGTCGCGCACTGGCGTCGAAATGCACCTTACTGGTGTTTTGCCACAGACGTGTTGCCAGCATGTGTTCGGCTTCCTCGATTGTAACGCCATCCACATGGTCTATCTTTTCACCTACGGAATAATCCGATAGGCGGTACGGCTCTCCAGCGGCAGAAAAATCATAACCGGAAAAATCAAGCCCCTTGGGGATCACCAGTTGCTCGGCAGCCACAGATTTGGCCAATTCGGGGATCACTGTTTCGGGGGCAGCGGCATCCAGATCACGCTTTTTCACCATCACCCAACGCACATATTCAAGCACCGCGTCACCGTGCTGGTTACGCCCTGTTGTGCGCACATAAACCACACCGTTTTTACCGCTAGAGTTTTGCTTTAATCCGATGATTTCACTGGATGAATTCAACGTATCCCCCGCATATACCGGCGCCAGCCACCGACCCTCGCCGTAGCCCAGATTGGCCACCGCATTCAAGGAAATATCCGGCACGGTTTTGCCAAACACCATGTGAAAGGTGATCAGATCATCCATCGGAGCGGCGGGCAAGCCACAGGCGCGGGCAAATTCATCGGACGACGCCATCGCGTGGCGCGCAGGATAGAGCGCGTGATACATCGCGCGCTCGCCCCCTGACACGGTGCGCGGCACCGCATGGGAGATCACGTCGCCCAGTTTGTAGTCTTCAAAAAAACGCCCCGCCGTGGTTTTACTCATTACATCTGCCCCAATTTTACATCGCGTGAATACGCGCCTTCGGCCTCTTTTGTGACCGCTTGCCCACAGCGCATCACGCCATTTGCCGCGTCAAACGCATAGGTCGGATTGCCGTATAATTCCCAGCCTTTGTTCAAGGCCTCGGTTACTTTGTGACAAAAATCGGCAGTGTCGTCTTCGGTTAGAAATCGGTAAATCTTCATCCGTATGATCCTAAAAATGGGTTATGCCCCAGCCATATATGGATGCCGACAGCAATGCCATACACAACCAGCGCAATGATCAGGTTTTTCGCGTCCTTGGCCCATGGCCCGGGTTTAGGGCGATCCCAGCCGCTTTCGGCGCGGTTGATCAGCATCATTTGCACCAAAGCCCAAAACAGCATGCCGCCAAACAGCACAATCGAGGCGCTATCGCCGTTTACCAGTAAATGCGCCACGGCCCACACCACAGCCCCCCACAACATCGGGTGGCGGATCATTGAGGCCACGCGGCCGTTCACCTTGCCAGCCCCCAACAGGAACATAGAAACCAGCATCAGTAGATTGTTGAAATGCCTCATGCCCGCCAACGGCGTGTAAACCGTTTTAAATTCGGCACTGCGATAGCCGATCACCATCAAAACCAGTGAAACCAGAAGCAGGAGGGCAACAATACCTTTGCCTTTATCCCCCAGTGACACCCGCATATCCGGCAACAGCCGTTTGAAAAAATGCGGCGCAATCCACAGCACCACACCAATTATAAGTAAAATCATTCTTTATCCTTCCATGGCCGAAATGGCCCGCGCTTTGGCAAGTATCTGTTGGGCGGTGACGATATGCAAGTTCTCGACGATCTTTCCATCTACAACCGCAACACCTTGTCCCGACGCCTCTGCGCGTGAAAATGCCTCGATTTGGCGGTTTGCCAGATCGATTTCATCCTCTGACGGGGCAAAGGCGAAATTGGCCACGGCCAGTTGCGCAGGGTGGATCAGGGTTTTGCCGTCAAAGCCCATATCGCGCCCCTGTTCACATTCGGCGCGCAAACCGTCATCATCCTTGAACGCATTATAAACCCCGTCGACAATTGCGATTCCATGGGTTTTGGCGGCCAGCAAACACATCTGTAAGCTGGTGATCAATGGCAAACGATCGGCGCGAAAACGGGTGTTTAGATCCTTGGCCAGATCATTGGTGCCCATCACCATGCCCGTTAATCGCGGATGCGCGGCGATTTCAGCGGCATTCAAAATTCCTTGTGGCGTTTCCATCATTGCCCAGATCGGCGTGTCCGGCACCAGCGCCGCCAGCGCGTCTACATCCGCCGCCGCATTCACCTTGGGCAACAACACCGCGTCGGCATTCGCAACCACGGCAGCGTCTTTGGCCCCCCATTCAGTATCCAACCCGTTGATCCGCACGATTTTCATCCGTTGGCCATAATCATCCGTCAGCGCGGTTTTCAGCATGTCGCGCGCCGCACCTTTTTCACCCACAGCCACCGCATCTTCCAGATCAAAGATGATCGCATCGGTGGCCAGGCCTTTGGCCTTTTCCAATGCGCGTTCTTTAGAAGCGGGAATATAAAGAACCGAGCGAAGCGGGTGATTGTTTTGATTCATGATTCTACCTTTGGGTAATATTCTTGCGCAAACAGGCCTGACTTTGCACCATTTGGCAAGCCTAAAATGCTGCGCTGCGGAAATTGACGTCATCGCAGCGCCAGACCCCGCGTTGGCCAACCCACAGATACACCCCTTGTTAACCACTACGCGCCCCGAATTAACCATTCTTTTTCACCTTGCGGGTCACAGTTTTACGACGAGCAACATGTAAAAGGATAACCGCAATGAGCCGCAAAATATTAACGCTTTGCCTTGGAATGGGTATCATCTTGCTAACCGCACAGCACGGCTTCAGCCAAAGCGCAAAATGTGCCGATCGCGAAATCATCGTTTCACAGCTGGCCGAAAAATACGGCGAAACCCGCCAAAGCATCGGTTTGGGGGATAATAATTCAGTGATCGAGGTGTTTGCCTCGGATGAAACCGGCACCTGGACAATCACCATAACTTTAACCAGCGGATTAACTTGTTTGATTGCCTCCGGCGAAGCCTTTGAGCATTTGGCCGAATCCCTGCCTGACGAAAGTTCATCCGACGCCTAAGGTTACATCAACAAAATACTTAAAATGTGATCCTGATTGTAACATTCTTCGAAGGCTTTGTTCTTTAAAAGAAATTCTCTCCTGTATGCAACTATATGCACAAATCATCCCCCATTGCTGCGCTGCAGCAGGCTTGATTGTCGCAGCTAAATTGGCTAGGCCTATGCGCAGCATAACTTGATCAGGAGATCACAAAATGGCCAGAGCCAAAATCGCCCTCATCGGCGCCGGACAAATCGGCGGCACACTTGCCCACCTTGCAGCAATGAAAGAACTTGGCGACGTTGTCATCTTTGACATCGCCGACGGTGTTCCTCAGGGTAAAGCCCTTGATATTGCCGAAGCCGGCCCGTCAGAAGGCTTTGACGCCACAATGAAAGGCACCGTCGATTACGCCGATATCGCAGACGCCGACGTGTGCATCGTTACCGCTGGCGTGGCCCGCAAACCAGGCATGAGCCGCGATGATCTGCTGGGTATCAACCTGAAAGTGATGAAATCGGTTGGCGAAGGCATTGCCGCCCACGCGCCAAACGCATTTGTGATCTGCATCACCAATCCGCTGGATGCGATGGTTTGGGCATTGCGCGAATTTTCCGGCCTGCCCCATGAAAAAGTTGTTGGCATGGCTGGCGTTCTGGATAGCGCCCGTTTCCGCCACTTCCTGTCGCTTGAATTTGGCGTTTCTATGCGCGATGTCACCGCTTTTGTTCTGGGCGGCCACGGAGATACCATGGTGCCGCTGACCCGTTATTCCACCGTGGGCGGCATTCCTTTGCCTGATCTGGTGGATATGGGTTGGACAACCCAGGAAAAAATGGATGCCATCGTTCAACGCACCCGTGATGGTGGTGCCGAAATCGTTGGTCTGCTGAAAACCGGTTCTGCCTTCTATGCGCCTGCAACATCCGCCATCGAAATGGCCGAAGCCTATCTAAAAGATCAAAAACGCGTGCTGCCTTGTGCGGCATGGGTTGATGGCGCCCTTGGCCTTGACGGGTTTTATGTTGGCGTGCCCACCGTTCTGGGCGCTGGCGGCGTTGAACGTGTGATCGACATCAAATTGTCTAAAGACGAACAAGACATGTTCAATAATTCAGTGAACGCGGTCAAAGGCCTTGTTGCCGCCTGTAAAGAGATTGATCCCTCTTTGGCATAGACCAGCTTCTTGAAATTTTTCCAAAGGCATCCCACGTAATTGGGGTGCCTTTTTTGTTAGGATATCCTTATGCGTTTTTTACTTCCGTTTGCTTTTGGCCTCGTTGCCACCACAGCTCAGGCTGAAATTTCCCTTAACTTGGAGCAGGGTCTGGTTGCCGCTGAAAATCAGCTTACGTCGCTGTCATCGCCCACACCATCTGATCAAATGGCCATCGGGGCCGTGCGTTTTTTGCATGGGGTGGAAAAAACCCTGCAAATTCGCTGGCAATACAATGCCACCTTTGAAGATTATGATCTTCCGGTTTTGCGTTTGCCAATCCCGCCTAATCCGCATGCAAAACCGTTTGATCCGGCGCTTGTCACCCAAATTTTTGCCGATCTTACCCAAGATATGAGCAACGCACGCACCGCATTGGATACAATTTCCCAAAACGATGATGTGGCGGTGAATATTGATCTGCAAACCCTATGGTTTGACATCAATATGAATGGCAAACGTGATCCGGGTGAAAACCTGCTGGAATTGGGAGCGTTTCTAGCCACCGGCGACACTGATTTCGGTGGGGCAAATAATATACCACCCCTTCAAGTGCGTTTTGATACGGCTGATGTGGCGTGGCTTACCGCGTATACACATCTTTTGTCCGGTATTGGCGAATTGGTGGTGGCCTTTGATCCGACAGACGCAATTGAAAAAACCATGTCATCAAGCGCAGCAATGGATAAATTGCGTGGAAAGCCCTATGAAAGCACTTCTGGCATTATCACAAATGAAACTGACTTCATTGATAAGTTCGCCACGGTTTACGGCGCATTAAATCGGCAGCCCGATCCGGCACACGCGCGCAAAGCCTATGCGCATTTTCAGGAAATGATCCAGCAAAACAAAATTTTCTGGAACGCCGTCAGCAAAGAAACCGACGACAACCAAGAATGGATCCCCAACGCCCACCAAACGGCCGCACTTGGCTTTGATATGCCCGTAGATGCCGCCAACGCGTGGCAGGCTATCTTGGCCGATCTTGAGGCGATGTTAAACGGCGAATTGTTAATTACCCATTGGCGCATTGCCCCCACTGGCGGGATCAATGTGAAAAAAATATTCCTTGATCCGCCTGTCGTGGACATCGTGACATGGTTTCACGGCGAAGGCTTGTTACCCTATATGGAGCGCGGACCAGTTATGTCGCGGAACAGTTTCCGGCAGTTCGAAAACATGTTTATGGGCGATGCTTTGCTGTTTGCATTCTTGCTAAATTAGCGCGTCATTACGTCGCAAAACGAATCAATCGCTCCGTTTGTGATCACACACATCAATCGTGTGATCACAAATATAACTATTCCCCCTCAATTTTGCGTTACACGGAAAAAAACCGTTTCTTTACCTGTTTAACTGATGTCTATGGACAAAGAACATTAGCAAAGATGGGATAGTTTCGTGAACATTCATGAATATCAAGCAAAACAACTCCTCCGCTCTTACGGCGCCCCCGTTTCCGAAGGCCGCGCCGTATTAAAAGCCGAAGACGCCAAAACTGCGGCTGGCGAACTTGACGGCCCCGTCTGGGTGGTCAAGGCACAGATCCATGCGGGTGGACGCGGCAAAGGCAAATTTATCGAGGCCGACGCCGGCGATGCGGGCGGTGTGCGGATCACCAAATCGGTAACCGAAGCCGCCGACGAGGCCAAAAAGATGCTGGGCCGCACGCTTGTTACCCATCAATCCGGCCCGGCGGGCAAACAGGTTAACCGCATCTATATCGAAGACGGCGCGGCGATTGATAAAGAATTCTATCTGGCCTTGTTGGTCGATCGTCAATCCAGCTCGATCTCCTTTGTCTGTTCCACCGAGGGCGGCATGGATATCGAAGAAGTCGCCGCCAGCACACCGGAAAAAATCCTGTCTTTCAGCGTTGATCCCGCCACGGGGTATCAAGGCTTTCACGGGCGTCGCATCGCCTTTGCACTGGGCCTTGAAGGCAAGGCCGTGAAACAATGCGTTGGCCTGATGGGCACGCTTTATAAGCTATTCACCGAAAAAGACTGCGAGATGCTGGAAATCAATCCGCTGATCCTGAACAACGCCGGTGAGCTTGTGTGTCTTGACGCAAAAATGGGCTTTGACGGCAACGCGGTCTACCGCCATCCCGATATCGCCGCCCTGCGTGACGAAACCGAAGAAGACGCCAAAGAACTGGCCGCATCGAAATTCGATCTGAACTATATTGCGCTAGATGGTGAAATCGGCTGCATGGTCAACGGCGCGGGCCTTGCCATGGCGACGATGGATATCATCAAACTCTACGGTGCCGAACCCGCCAATTTCCTTGATGTTGGCGGCGGTGCCACGGCTGAAAAGGTTACCGAGGCGTTCAAGATCATTACCTCTGATCCGAAAGTCAAAGGCATCTTGGTGAACATCTTTGGCGGCATCATGCGTTGCGATACCATCGCCGAGGGCGTGATCACTGCGGTAAAAGAAGTGGGCCTTAAGGTGCCGCTGGTTGTGCGCCTTGAAGGCACCAAAGTCGAAGAAGGCAAAGCCATCATCAACAATTCCGACGTTGACGTGATTGCCGCCGATGATCTGAAAGACGGCGCGCAGAAAATTGTGGCAGCGGTTAAGGGGTAA
>CAMZKY010000140.1 GCA_947311455.1 uncultured Marinosulfonomonas sp.
GCTGTCGGCGGAAATGGTTTTTTCCTTTTCAGGATCCCATACCACCAGATCGGCATCGGCCCCCACCAGAACCGCACCCTTTTTAGGGTAACAATTCAATATCTTGGCGATGTTTGTTGACGTGACCGCAACAAATTCGTTCATCGTCAAACGCCCCGTGGCCACGCCCTGTGTCCATAGCATCGGCATACGATCCTCAAGGCCACCTGTGCCGTTGGGAATTTGGCTAAAATCATTCAGACCCGAGCGTTTTTGTTCCGTGGTAAAGGCACAGTGATCGGTGGCAACCACGCTTAGGCTGCCGCTTTGCAGACCCGCCCACAGGCTGTCTTGGTGTTTTTTATTGCGAAATGGCGGCGACATCACACGGCGCGCCGCGTGGTCCCAATCGGCATTGAAATACTCGCTTTCATCCAGCGTCAGGTGCTGGATCAACGGCTCGCCCCACACCCGTTTCCCTTGCATCCGCGCCCGACGAATGGCCTCATGGCTTTCCTCGCAACTGGTATGCACCACATAAAGCGGCACACCGGCCATGTCAGCGATCATAATCGCCCGATTGGTGGCCTCCCCTTCAACCTGTGGCGGACGGCTATAAGCGTGCGCCTCAGGGCCTGTGTTACCCTCTGCCAGCAGTTTAGAGGTCAGTTCTGCCACCACATCGCCGTTTTCGGCGTGAACCAGCGCGGTTCCGCCAAGTTCGGCCAAACGGTTAAAGCTGGAAAACAGCTCGTCATCATTGACCATCAACGCGCCTTTATAGGCGAGGAAATGTTTAAACGTGTTGATGCCGCGTTCCTGAATGACGGTTTTCATGTCGTCAAACATCTGTTCGCCCCACCAAGTAACGGCCATATGGAACGAATAATCGCAATTGGCGCGGGTCGATTTATTATCCCAGCGTTTCAACGCCTCAAGCATGCTTTCGCCCTGATTTGGCAGAGCAAAATCAACCACCATCGTAGTGCCCCCCGCCAAACCGGCCCGCGTGCCGCTTTCGAAATCATCACTGGAATAGGTGCCCATAAACGGCATTTCCAGATGGGTATGCGGATCAATCCCACCGGGCATAATGTAGCAACCCGTGGCATCCAGCACCTCGTCGCCCTTCAGATCAGGGCCGATTTCAACAATCACGCCACCTTCGATTTTAACGTCAGCCGTATAGGTTAAATCGGCGGTAACAATTGTGCCGCCCTTGATGACTTTGCTCATGTTTTTCTCCCAGTTTTATTCACAGTTGCGCACATATTTTGACAATATCCGATGCTTTAACACCATGGATATGCCCATTTTCTGCGCTGCTTTGCATGTTTTGCCAAACCGAATTGGCCTGTCGTCGTATTCTACATCAAACACAGGTTTTCCGGCCGAAATATAAGGTGAAACCTGATGGCACCAGCCGTCTTGAAAACAGCTTTCCGAAACCACAAAATCCAGTGTATTCACCAGTTTCGGCGTTAAGGCCGGTACATTTTTCTGTCCGATTTCAAGCCCCATACCATGGGCTATCCTCGCCAACGCTTTGATATATCGAACACCATCAGACGGGCTTAGATCAAATCCGGAATCGTTGTCGTATACATCCATATTATCAGGATCAACGGCGTCAAATCCCATATCCTTGCACCGTTGGAAACGCCGTTTCATTAGCGGTAAAAGAGTTTTTAAATCGCGCACATCCAGAAATTTTTCATCCGGCCAGTCACCATATGTTTTGCCCACGACAATTGCGGGGAAATCGGCGATATCATCGCGATAATTTTCCAATGTGCCAACGCTGACATAACACAGAGTATAAATTCCGCGCGCCTTTAACTTTGAAATAAGCCGGCGCGTAACATTGTCGGGATCCAGATCATACACCAGCACCCCTTTGCGAATTTTCACGTCATCAGCATATTGCAAATCCCACACAGCCCCTACATTCGGGGCTGCATGGGCTGCTAAAGTGCTAGAAAATAGCGCAAATATGGCCGCTAAGCGTTTCAAACTATTCCACAATCTCCGCTGTTTCCACAACCGCGTGCATCAGCACATCTGCCCCCGCTGTGGCCCATTCCTTGGAAATGTCTTCGGCCTCGTTGTGGGATAATCCATCGACACAAGGGCACATCACCATCGCGGTTGGGGCCGATTTGTTGATCCAGCAGGCATCATGCCCCGCTCCGGAAATGATATTGCGGTGCGAATAGCCAAGGCGTTCGGCAGCATCGCGCACCGCAGTGACGCAACCCTCGTCAAACGTCACCGGATCAAAACCGCCCACTTTTTCCAATTCGATCCCCAGCCCCATTTCGGCGGCAATTTCGCGTGCGCCTTTGTCGAACCGCTGCTCCATATCGGTGATTGTGTCCAGATCGGGCGAACGGAAATCAACCGTAAACACCACTTTGCCCGGAATCACATTGCGCGAGTTGGGGAACACATCAATATGCCCCGCCGCGCCCACCGCATCGGGCTTGTGTGACCACGCGATATCATCCACCAATTGCAACATTTTCGCCATGCCAAGGCCGGCATTTTTGCGCATCGGCATCGGGGTTGACCCTGTGTGGCTATCTTTGCCTGTCACCGTCACTTGTGTCCAGCTTAGGCCCTGACCATGGGTGACAACACCAATTTCCTTGCCTTCGGCCTCTAAAATCGGGCCTTGTTCGATGTGCAATTCAAAAAACGCATGCATTTTGCGTGCGCCGACCTCTTCTTCGCCCTTCCAGCCGATGCGTTCCAGTTCTTCGCCAAATTTCTTGCCGTTTGCGTCTTCGATCCCGTAAGCCCAATCCTGTTCCAGAACACCGGCAAACACGCCCGAGGCTAACATCGCCGGCGCAAAGCGCGTGCCTTCTTCGTTTGTCCAGTTGGTGACAACGATGGGATGTTTGGTTTTGATATCAAGGTCATTCAGGGTGCGGATGATTTCCAGACCGCCCAGAACCCCCAAAACCCCGTCATATTTACCGCCAGTTGGCTGCGTATCAAGGTGGCTGCCCACATAAACCGGAAGCGCGTCGGGATCAGTGCCTTCGCGCCGCGCAAACATGTTGCCCATCTGGTCAACGCCCATTGTCAGGCCCGCCGCGGTGCACCAATCCTGAAACAAATGCCGCCCTTCGCCGTCTTCATCTGTCAAGGTTTGGCGATTGTTACCACCCGCCACCCCCGGCCCGATTTTGGCCATTTCCATCAGTGAATCCCACAGGCGTTCGCCGTTGATTTTCAGGTTTGCAGCAGGTGCAGCCATGTTCTCTCTCCCTAGTTCAGGTTTTTCAAAATTTCGCGCAGTTTGCCAAATAATTCGTCGATTTGGGCCTTGTTGATCATCAAAGGCGGCGAAAGCGCGATGATGTCGCCGGTGGTGCGGATCAACAGGCCCTGTTCAAACGCCTGTTTAAATGCCTCAAACGCGCGTTTGGTCGGGGCGCCCTCGATGCCTTCCAGTTCTATCGCGCCGATCAGGCCCATATTCCGAATATCAATCACATGCGGCAAGCCTTTAAGCGAATGCAGCGCGTCTTCCCAATAGGGGGCCAGATTGGCGGCATTTTCGAACAATCCTTCCTCACGATACGTTTGCAACGTGGCCAAACCCGCCGCAGCCGCAATCGGATTGCCCGAATAGGTATAGCCGTGGAACAGCTCGATTGCCTCTTCCGGCCCTGACATAAACGCGTCATGAATGGCGCTTGTGGCCAGAACCGCGCCCATCGGAATAACCCCGTTGGTCAGGCCTTTGGCGGTGGTGATCAAATCGGGCATCACGTTAAAATGTTCGGCGGCAAAACTGCTGCCCAAACGGCCAAATCCGGTAATCACTTCGTCAAAAATCAGCAAAATACCGTGTTTGGTGCAAATTTCGCGCAGTTTTTCCAGATAGCCTTTGGGCGGCATCAAAACCCCCGTTGATCCCGCCATCGGTTCAACAATCACCGCCGCGATGGTTTCCGGGCCATGCAGGGCAACGATGCGCTCCAGATCTTCGGCCAGATAAGCGCCATGTTCGGGCTGCCCGCGCACAAAACTGTTTTGATCGGGCAAATGGGTATGCGGCAGATGGTCAACACCTGTTAACAGCGACCCAAAGAATTTGCGGTTATTCACAATCCCGCCCACGGAAATACCGCCAAAATTCACCCCGTGATAGCCCCGTTCACGGCCAATCAAACGGGTGCGGGTGCCTTCGCCGCGCACACGATGATAGGCAATCGCCATTTTCAGCGCGGTTTCAACAGATTCCGATCCGGAATTGGTAAAGAACACATGTTCAAACGGATCAGGTGCCATATCGCGGATCGCCGAGGCCAGTTCAAACGCCTTGGGATGGCCGATTTGGAACGCAGGGGCGTAATCCAGTTCCGCCGCCTGTTTTTGAATGGCCTCTGTAATCAACGGGCGTTTATGCCCCGCATTACAGCACCAAAGCCCTGCCGTTCCATCCAGCACGTCGCGCCCATCGGCGGTTTGATAATACATATCCTTGGCCGAAACAAACATCCGCGGCTGTTTTTTAAACTGGCGATTGGCCGTAAACGGCATCCAAAAAGCGGACAAATCATTGGGCACGGAGGGGGTGTCATAAGCCATAGTAACGATCCTGAAATTCTGCAGCAGCAATTAGTTTGACCAAATGGTCAGGAAGACGCTATCACGGTTAAGAAATCAGTCAAGGAATAGCCACCGAAAAACCGAAAAAAGATCATTTGGTTAAATTGTTGTGGATATTTGCCAGCTGCACGGTAAAGATAATCAAAGTTGCGCAGGGAAACAGGACAGGATCATGGCAAAACAACAAGGCCGCACCCGGATTCAAAAGAAAAACCGTACAACGATTCTCGAGGCCGCGCTCGAGGTGTTTTCGAAATTCGGATTTCGTGGATCGACCCTTGATCAAATTGCCAAACAGGCCGGATTGTCCAAACCGAATGTGCTGTATTATTTTCCGTCAAAAGAGGCAATTCATACTGAATTGCTATCCTGCCTGATGGAAACCTGGCTTGATCCTTTGCTGGATATGGATGCAAATGGTGATCCAAAAACCGAAATTCTGGCCTATATGCGCCGGAAATTACAAATGAGCCGCGATTTCCCCCGTGAAAGCCGCCTGTTTGCCAATGAAATCCTGCAAGGCGCGCCGCATATCCTTGGCGAATTGAAAGGCGAGCTGAAGGATCTGACCGACGAAAAAGCCGCCATCATTTCCGGCTGGATGGATCAGGGGTTAATCGCCAAATCCAATGCGCATCATTTGCTATTTTCGATCTGGTCTCTTACCCAGCACTATGCCGATTTCGAAGTTCAGGTTTGCGCCGTTTTAGGATGTGGCGGGCAAGAGCAATATCAGCAGGCCGAAGAATACCTCGATGCGCTGTTTACAAAATTGCTCTCGATTTAACTGAAATTCAATCTATTCACATCTCGCCCGTTAATCCGTGGTTAACAATTTTGCACCACCTTTGATATTGCCTGTGGGGGCGTATTAGGAGGTTGGAGATGTTAATCCTTCCCGGGGCTTTGCCTGTTTCCCCCAGCCCAGAACAGGCGTTCGCGGTGCGCATTGCGCCGCCCAAAACCAACACTGTCGAAGCACCAACAGGTGCGTCAGATGCAAAAAATCAATCCAATTTAGGGGCAGGATCGCAAGGCAATCAAAGCCATGCCATTCTTAAGCCGCCCCCTGATCCGAACCGGCCCGCAGGCCCAGCACCGGCATTTGACGCAAATTTGCTAGAGGTTGAGCGCGAAAAGGCAAAACACACGGATATAAAACCCGAACCTGAAACAAAAACGGCCCATACCGAAACCGGGTATGAGCCGCCAGATATATCCACGGAGAGAGAGGTGGATATCGCTGTATAACAAATCGCCTGCGCGTTAGCCGGATGCGCAGGAATTCCCCGGGTTATTAGGGTGATCAACCCAGTTGCCGTAAGCCTTTTCAACGGGCTTACCGGTGCGCTCGTCAATTTCGCCAGCTGGAATTTCCTTCATGGTGATACAGCCTTCAACGGGGCAAACATTCACACATAGGTTACAGGCGACGCATTCGTCATCCTTAACGGAAAATACCCGATCAGCCGACATTTCAATCGCCTGATGGCTGGTATCTTCGCAGGCGGCATAACAGCGCCCGCATTTGATGCAAGCATCCGGATCAATCACCGCTTTGGTGATAAAATTCAGGTTCAGATATTGCCAATCGGTAACATTGGGCACCGCCATTCCGACAAAATCATCAATCGAAGTATAACCTTTTTCATCCATCCACTGGCTCAGGCCGGAAATCATTTCTTCGACAATTTTAAACCCGTAGGTCATCACCGCCGTGCACACCTGCACATTGCCACAACCAAGCGCCATAAATTCTGCCGCATCGCGCCACGTGGTAACCCCGCCAATCCCCGAAATCGGTAATTTCGCCGTTTCAGGATTACGAGCAATTTCCGCCACCATATTCAGCGCAATCGGTTTTACCGCCGGGCCGCAATAGCCGCCATGGGTGCCTTTGCCGTCAATCATCGGTTCAGGCGACATCGCATCCAGATCAACTGAAGTGATCGAATTGATCGTATTAATCAGCGAAACTGCGTCGGCCCCACCGCGCAATGCGGCCTCGGCAGGTAGGCGAATATCAGTGATATTCGGTGTCAATTTCACAATCACCGGCATTTTGGTGTGTTTCTTACACCAGCGCGTCACCATTTCGATATATTCCGGCACCTGCCCGACAGCACCGCCCATTCCACGTTCGGCCATACCGTGCGGGCAGCCAAAATTCAGCTCGACACCATCCGCACCTGTGTCTTTCACGGCCATCAGAATGTCTTTCCATGGCTGTTCCTCACAGGGCACCATCAGCGAAACGATAATGGCGCGGTCCGGGTAATCTTTCTTAACCCGGGTGATTTCCTCAAGGTTTTGCTGTAACGGCCGATCCGTAATCAGCTCAATATTATTCAGCCCCAGCAAACGGCGATCCGCTCCGTGAATTGCGCCGTAACGCGGGCCGTTTACGTTCACCACAGGCGGGCCTTCTTCGCCCAAGGTTTTCCAAACCACGCCGCCCCATCCAGCCTCGAACGCGCGGCGCACGTTGTATTCTTTGTCCGTCGGAGGCGCAGACGCCAGCCAGAACGGGTTAGGTGATGAAATTCCGATGAAATTTGATGTTAGATCAGCCATTTACCAACCCCCCTTATGCCATCAACGTGGCGTGAATATCCATGGCGGCATCGCGCCCTTCTGCAACGGCGGTCACGGTCAGATCATCGCCGCCCGTGGCGCAATCCCCCCCGGCCCACACGCCTTTACGCGAAGTTTGGCCCGTTTCAGACACCGCAATTTTGCGCCCGTCCAGTGTTAAACCCTCCGGCGCGATCAATGTTTGGCCAATGGCCTTGAACACCTGATCAGCGGGTAATTTTATCGTTTCGCCCGTGCCGTTCAGCTGATCACCGTCTTGCACCGTGTATTCGAATTCTATCGCTGAAACCGCGCCATCGCCATGCAGCGCCACCGGTTGCGCATTATAGATGATTTGCACGCCTTTGGCCGTGGCCAATTCCTGTTCAAATTCGGATGCCGCCATGCGATCTTTGCCTCGCCGATACACCATCGTCACATTCTGCGCGCCCAGCAATTTGGATTGAACCGCGGCATCCACCGCCGTCATCCCGCCGCCAATCACCACCACATTGCGCCCAACGGCCAGCGTGGATTTATTATCGGCCTTGCGCAGGCCTTCGATGAAATCCACCGCATCCTCGACCCCTTGCATATCTTCGCCATCAGCCCGCAGCGCGTTTACACCCCCCAAACCGATTGCCAGAAACACCGCGTCATACTCAGCAGACAAGCCCTCGATCGACAGATCTTCCCCCAAGGCTTTGCCATTCTCCACAGTAATCCCGCCAATCGAAAGCAGCCAATCCACCTCGCGCTTGGCAAAACCATCCACCGATTTATAAGCGGCAATGCCGAATTCATTCAGCCCACCAGCCTTTTCGCGATGATCATAAACAACAACATCATGGCCCAAACGCGCCAGACGATGGGCACAAGACAGGCCAGCAGGCCCCGCCCCGACAACAGCAATTTTCTTGCCGGTTACGGGCGCGCGCTCAAATGGCTGTGTGCCTTTGTTCATCCATGTATCCGTTGCATAACGCTGCAAGTGGCCGATTTTTACCGGCTTGCCTTCGGCGGTTTCGCGCACGCAAACTTCTTCACACAGGGTTTCCGTGGGGCAAACCCGGGCGCACATGCCGCCCATGATGTTTTGCTCAAAAATTGTCAGCGCCGCTGCCTCGGGGGTGCCGGTGCTGATTTGACGGATGAACAATGGAATATCGATATCCGTTGGGCAGGCCTCCTGACAGGGGGCATCATAACAAAAATAACACCGATCCGCCGCAACGGCGGCTTCGTGGGCATCAAAGGGGGGGTGCAAATCTGCAAAATTCTGGGTGTAACTATCAATCGGAAGGCGCGCGCTGGCGATTCCTTTTGTCATCGGGCTGTTGGTCATATTCTTTTCCCTGCGGCTTTTATTCCTCTATATCGTTGCACAAGTTTTATTTTTTATCAAATGGTAAATTTTATTTTATTCAATTCTGTTGAAACACACCGATTTTGAGAAACCTTTTAACACTTTTCTCCTCTAACCATCCGATTTCTTACACTTTCTTTGCAGAATTCCACACTCAAACGCTTTTCACCTTTTGCTTCCTCGCGTATACAGTTTGAAACAAGATAAAATTCAAGCCGCCGCAAGGCGCATAAAATCCGAGGATGCCATGACCAAAAAATCAAAAGAATCAGATGTGGCCTTTATTCAGGCACTTGCCGAATTGCTGAATGAAAACGATCTGACCGAACTGCAAGTCAAACGCATCTATGGCGGAAACGACAGCATGAATGTGCGCGTCAGCCGCAAAAAACACGTTATCGCC